>DATFCK010000461.1:0-10752 GCA_035253185.1 Chthoniobacterales bacterium
AAAATTAGCGGCCGGTGCCGGGCGTGACACGTAGGTTAGAAGTCGACTCAGAACATCGCGGGTGTCGTGCGGCTGAATAATCGCGTCCACCCATCCCCGAGCGGCACCATACCGGATGTCGGTTTGTTCTTCGTAGTCGGCTTTCACTTTCTGACGCAGTTCTTCCAGTTCGTCATGACTCGCCTTTTTGTCGCGTTCGCGCGCTTTCTTCAACACTGACAACACGGTGTCGGAAGCTTGCGCGGCACCCATCACTGCATACCTCGCGTTCGGCCAGGCGATAATGAACCGCGGATCGTAGGCCTTACCGCAAAGCGCATAGTTGCCGGCGCCGAACGACCCGCCCACGACCACCGTGATTTTCGGGACCACGGAATTGCTGACTGCGTTAACGAGCTTGGCCCCACTTCGGATAATACCGTGTTGCTCGGCATCCTTGCCTACCATGAATCCAGTGACATCCTGGAAAAAAATAATCGGCAGACCGGTTTGATTGCAGTCCATGATAAAACGCGCTGCTTTATCCGCGCTATCGGGATAGATTACGCCGCCCATCTGAATTCCTTCGGTCTTAGTGCGAACCTGTAATCGCTGGTTAGCCACAATCCCAACCGCGCGGCCTCCGATGCGGGCATACGTCGTTACCAACGTCTTCCCATAATCAGCCTTGTATTCATCGGCCGATTTCTTGTCGATGACTGTGCCGAGCAAATCACGGACGTCGTACGGTTTCTGCCCTTCAAGACCGATCATATTGTAAATCGAATCCGGATCTCCGGCCGGTTTCGGCATTTGATCGCTGCCCTTCAGACCATTTGGGCCCGCTTCCGGCAGCAGAGACACGAGTGAACGCAGTCGCTTGAGACAACTCTCATCGTTCTTTTCGTAAAAATCGGCTGTGCCACTGATTTCGGCGTGCATTTTTGCGCCGCCGAGTTCTTCCTGGTCCACGATCTGTCCGATGGCAGCCTTGACTAACGACGGCCCCGCCAGATAAAGACCGCTGCCTTCGGTCATCAGGATCTTGTCACAAAGCACGGGCAGATAGGCGCCGCCGGCGACGCAATTGCCCATGATCGCGGCGAACTGCGGGATCCCCGCGGCCGAAATCACCGAGTTGTTGCGAAAGATTCGACCGAAATCGTCTTCATCGGGAAAGATTTCATCCTGCATCGGAAGAAATACTCCCGCCGAATCGACCAGATAAATCAGCGGCAACGCGCATTCAAACGCGATTCGTTGAGCCCGCAGGACTTTCTTAACGGTCTGAGGAAAAAACGCACCGGCTTTCACCGTGGCGTCGTTAGCCACGATCATGCACGGCACACCCGCGACGTGGCCAATTCCCGCCACTACCCCGGCAGCGGGAATGTTCCCCCACTCCTGGTACATTCCGTAAGCCGCCCACAACCCGATTTCGAAAAGCTTTGAATCATTATCGAGCAGCAGTGCGATGCGCTCACGGGCCGGCAGCCGGCCTAACTTTCGTTGCCGTTCCAGACCGGCTTTGCCGCCGCCTTCACGCAGTTTGGCTTCCTGCTGCAGAATTTCGGCGCAGCGGTCGCGTAAAGTCTGAGTAGCAGGCTGGGATGACTGACGGTTCATGAATCGAGGCCAGACGGTTAATCCGCGAATGCGGCCGAATCAAGCGGTTCCGGGGAACACGCCCGTCGCGGGCGTTCCTGGAAGCGGTGCGCTTTCCCAAGCTTGAGAATCCGCCTCGGCCAGACGCCCGTGCTTCCCAATCAAAGTCCGCGTCGCCGGGCGAGGCTCCGCTACCCTCAGTAAATGTTTACCTCGGAAGGATAACCGGAGTCGCCGCGAATGGAGCGTAATCGCGCTTCGCTGCCCCGTTTGGATTCAGGGCGATTTAACTGTTCCACCGCAAGCTTCAGAAAGAATGGAACCGCAGCCAGAGTCCCGACCGATAACAAAGCGACCGCCGCGACCCGACGAACCGGGCGCTTGATCTTATCCGCCATCAACATTCCCAAGCCGAGCCCAAACGCAGTCCGCGTCAGTACCAGCAGACTGTCGAACGACAGCGGTTCGGATGTTTTTGATATCGAAATAGACATCGCCTACCCTATACGTCGCGTTTTAGAAAAAGAAACGGGAAACTTTCGCTGGAACGCGGTTTGATCATTTCCCTTTCAGCAAAATGGCGAATTCGATTTACGCATTGATCCTGGCAGGCGGCAGCGGCGAACGATTCTGGCCGCTGAGCCGAAAGGCGCGGCCGAAACAGTTGCTGCGATTGGTTTCGGACAAAGCGCTGCTCGAAGACACCGTGGCGCGTCTCGAAGGCTGGATTCCCCGGGAGAGAATTCTGGTGCTTACCAATGTCGAGCAGGAGGGATCGGTGCGTGAGTTGTTGAAGGATTTTCCGAAGGAGAACATTTTGGCGGAGCCGGCCAAACGAGATACCGCGGCGGCGATCGCGCTGGGGGTCGGTTGGGTCGCGTTGCGTGATCATTCTGCCACGATGGTGGTTTTGCCAGCGGATCATGTGATCAGCAATCGCGATGCCTTTCGCGAAACGTTGGAGGTCGCCGCTAAAGCGGCCGAGGAAACCGGTGCACTGGTCACAATCGGCATCAAACCGACCTGGGCTTGCCCGGGATTCGGCTATATAGAGCAAGGCACTCCGGTTCAGCTGCCTAACGGGCCGAAATCGCCGGCGGTTAACCGGGTCGTGCGTTTCCGCGAGAAGCCGAACGTCGATCTGGCCGAGTCGTTTCTGCGAAAAGGCAACTTTCGATGGAACGCCGGGATGTTTGTGTGGTCTGTGCCTACGGTTTTGAGCGAGTTCAATCGCCACGCTTCGGAGCTGGCGGATTTTATCTCGCGGCTGCGTGCGCCGAAGGAATTCGAGAAAGTGGTCAAAGCCAGTTTCAGCAAGCTACCCCGAGTTTCATTCGATTACTCGATCATGGAAAAAGCCGATCGCGTCCTGGTGGTGGAGGCGAGCTTCGATTGGGACGACGTAGGCAGTTGGAGCGCCGTCGCAAAATATTTCCAGTCTGACGAACACGCGAATGCGGCCAGCGGCAGAGTCACGGCCGTCGATTCCACGAACAATATTGTGTTCGATCAAACTGGTGCAACGATCGCCCTCCTGGGTGTACACAATCTGATCGTTGTCCGGACTGGCGACGCTTTGCTGGTCTGTCATCGGCACCAGGCGGAGCGGATTAAGGATCTAATCAGCAAACTGCCACCGGAAGTGCAGTGAGTGTTCTCAATCACGCCACATAAATGAGGCCGATCCTCGGTATCGATTTCGGCCGCGCTCGAATTGGGGTCGCCATTTCAGATGAACTGCGGCTGCTCGCACACCCGGTCGAAACGATTCCTTCTTCAAAACAGGCAATCAGGCGGGTCGCGGCCCTTGCTCGCGAAAAAGATGCGGAACGCATCGTGGTTGGCGTGCCAAAGCTGATGAGCGGCAGTCTTGGATCGGCCGCCGAGGAAGTGCTGCGTTTCATTGAAGAGCTTCGCCAGGTGGTTTCGAGCCAGGTAGTGGCGTGGGATGAGCGCCTAACCACGGTCGCAGCCCACCGAGCCTTGCGCGATGCGGGTAAGAAAACTAAAAACACGCGCGGCTACGTGGATCAGGTTGCGGCCCAGATGATTTTGCAAGGCTACCTCGATAGTCTGCAGAGCCCGGTAGATCCGAGTGAGGCGCATCAATAAATTACGATGCCGGACCGGCTCAAGCTGATCGTTGCTTACGACGGCGCATTTTTTGTCGGCTGGCAAAGTCAACGTCACGGAAATACGGTTCAGGATCATCTCGAAGCAGCCTTTCGACAGCTTTGTGACAATCCAGTTCGTGTTCACGGCGCCGGACGGACCGATGCCGGAGTGCATGCGCTTGCGCAATCTGCTCACGTTGATGTACCCGATAACCGGCTGCCGATTTCGCGTTGGGTTCCGGCTTTAAATGCCAGCCTTCCACCGCAATTGCGAGTGGTGCGGTGTCAGCGAGCCGGACCGGATTTTCACGCGCGATTTTCCGCCAAGGGCAAAGTGTACCGTTATCGAATCTGGTCGGGACCGATACTTCCGCCCCTGGAGTACCAGCGAGTGTGGCATCTGCCGCGAACGCTTGACCCGACCTTGATGCAAGCTGCGGCATTGCGTTTCCAAGGCACACATGATTTCGCTGGGTTCGCCGCGAATCGAGGCCGGCCTGAGCGCGATACGGTGAGAACCATTCACGGGGTTACCGTTCGTCGGCGCGGTTTTCTTTGGACCCTGGAATTCGATGGTGACGGATTTTTATACAAGATGGTGAGGTTGATGGTGGGAGCGATTACCGACGTGGGCATGGGGAAAGCGGACGTGGCGGAACTGGCCCGCCGCATAGAAAAAAAGCCCAATTCTTGTGGTCGGTTCACCGCCCCGGCGGCGGGGTTGTACCTGGTCCGGGTTCGGTACTGAGTTTGCTTGCTGTTTTTCGCAATCGGGAGCGCGGGCGGGAGACTCTCTGATGGCAGAATACCTGCTTTCTAGTATTTATAAATGCGACAGCCAGAGGAGACGATTCAATCCCCCCTGCAACAGCCAACTCCCGGAATGTTCCGCCGAGTCGGTAACTGGTTGTTCAGCCAGAAGCATTTTCATTTCAAGCTCCTCTCCGGAACGGCCGTAGGCGCGCTGGTTATTTTCTTCCTGGCCGGGATTTTTCTCTACGTCACTCTGCGGCATCACACCCGGGAAACGCTTCGCAGCCGCACGGTGGAAGTGATCAGACTGAGCAGTGTCATCGAGAATGATGTGGCCGCGCTTGAGACCGGCCACCGCGGATTCCTCCTAACCGGCGATCAAGGTTACGTCGCATCGTTTGAGCGGCGCCGTGACCTGATCCACCGGCGTCTTCAGGAACTCGGCAAACTGGTTAACAAAAATGATCGGCAGGCGAAACGACTGACCAAAGTTCAGGATGTGGTGAGCGAATGGATTAACAACACGGCCTTGCCCGAAATCAATACTCGATCGACCAGTCTAACTGCCGCGTCCGACTTGATGTCGGGCAAATCGACAATTTCGCTGGGTAACACATTACTGGATCAGGCTCGCGACGCTCTTCAATCGCTGCAAGACGAGGAGCAGATCGCTCTCAACCAGCGGATAGCTGACCAGGAGTGGGCCGCGCAGTTGACGCAGATTCTGAATTTCCTTCCCAAACTCGAACGCTCCGTCATTGAAATGGAGAAGGAAAAGCGTGGCTATCTGTTGACTGGCGACAATGCGTTTGCCGAAGGCTATCGACGCGCCACCACCGATTTCTCGACCTACAATGGTTACTTGTCGATCCTGGTAGCGAGCACGCCGGCGCTGGCTGAATCGCTGGCTAACATTCGCTCCAAGGTCGAGATCTGGACTGCCACTTCCGCTCCAGAAATTGAAGCGCGCCGCAACGGCAAAGACTTTCGATTGGTATCCGATAACAAGGGCGACGTAGTGATGACCGGTATTCGACAAATGCTTGGTGATTTTGAAGAGGCTGCCCTAACCGATTACGAAACGCGAACGGCAGCGGCCACTCGCGAACGAATTATCAAGACTTCAGCTCTGGCCGCGCTTGCGATTCTGGCAGTTTTCCTCCTGGCCGTGTCGAACACATACAGCTTTGCCCTGGTTCGGCGGCAACTTGCGGAACTGAACGGTGTCGAAACGCGCATCCGCGGGATCATCGAAAACATTCTCGATGGAATGATCATGGTCGATGAGAACGGAATGATCTGCTCGATTAATCCAGCGGCGGAGAAAATGTTCGGCTATTCACTGGCGGAATTACACGGCTATAAGATTTCCAAATTGATTCCGAAGCTGAATCTTCCGACTAACGATTCCGGAAACAGAGAGGTGAATTGCACCTGGCAAGTGATGGCGAAACGCACCGGCACCACCACGCTGGGCCAGGCTCGCACCCGGGCGCAAGTCGGCTTCCCGGTGGAAATCTCACTCAGCCAGATGGACGTCGACAGTCGCAAAATGTTTGTGGCGATGGTTCGAGACGTCACCGAGCAGAAGCGATTCGAAAAAGAAATCGCGGCGGAAAAAGAGAGCCTGGCGGTTACGCTACGCTCGATCGGCGATGGCGTCATAACCACGGACGTGCACGGCAACATCCTGATGTTAAACAACGAGGCCGAACGCCTGACCGGATGGAGCTCAGCGGAGGCAGTCGGCAAACCGTTGAAGACCGTGTTCAATGTGGCCCTCGACCTGGCTGCGCAGGCCCGCGCTCAACGAAGCGGCTACCGCAATGAGGCCCAATCGATTTTGTTGAGCCTGCCGGAGACGGCCAACCTTACTTCAAGGGACGGCACCGAATACGTCATCGAAGAACTCGCGTCGCCAATGCGCGACAACAAGAACGAAAACGAAGTGGCAGGGGTAGTTCTGGTATTTCGCGACATCACCGAACGCCAGCGGAACGAGGCTGAACGCCGCAAGGCGGAGACCCTGGAACAACTCGGTCTGCTGGCCGGTGGTATCGCGCACGATTTCAACAATCTGCTCACCGCGATCATTGGAAATATTTCGCTGGCTTCGCTGCTCCTTCCGCCCGACGACGAACTGACCACCCGGCTGGTCGACGCCAAAAACGCGTCGATGCGAGCACGCGATCTCGCCCAACAACTATTGACGTTCGCGCGCGGCGGCGCGCCGATTAAGAAAACGGCGTCCATCGGCAAACTCATCCAGGATACGGTCAGCTTTTCGCTGCGGGGCAGTCACAGCCGGAGCGAGTTCACCTTTGGCCCCGATTTGTGGCCCGCTGAAATCGATCCCGGGCAGATCAGCCAGGTTATCGGCAACCTGGTCGTTAACGCCGATCAGGCCATGCCTAACGGAGGCACGTTGCGCGTTCATTGCGATAACTTTAATTATAACCCCGCCACCATGCCCACCATACCGGATTTGGCTGCCGGCGAATACATTCGCATCGCCATTCGCGATGAGGGTGTTGGTATTCCCGAGGAATATCTGAAACGAATTTTCGATCCCTACTTCACCACCAAGCCGAAAGGCACCGGACTCGGGCTTGCCACCACTTATTCGATAGTGAGGAATCACAACGGTCTTATCACGGTCGAATCAGAACTGCATCATGGGTCAACCTTCACCCTCTATCTGCCGGCCGCCACTCACCACCAGTTGCCGGTCGAACAGGTCGGACCGGTCAGCACCACGCCTATAACTGGATCCGGCAGGGTGCTGATCGTGGACGACGAAGAATCGATCCGGGCGCTGGTGGACTTCACTCTCTCTCATCTTGGTTATGAAGTGGCGCAGGCCGCGACCGCGCTGGAAGGCGTTAACCTGTATCGCGAGAGACTGGAAGCCGGCCAACGATTCGATGCGGTCATTCTCGACCTGACCTTGCCGGGTGGAATGGGAGGTAAGGAAGCGCTTAAGAAGCTGATTGAGATCGATCCCACCGTGAACGCGATCGTGTCGAGTGGTTATGCCACTGACGCGACCATGAGCCGTTATCAGGACTTCGGATTCCGCGGCGTGATCGCCAAACCATACGAAGCGGCTGAACTGGGTAAGACCGTCCATGACGTGATCAGCGCAAGCCACGTCAACTACAACACCGAAGATTTTGACGGCGGCCGGTTGGCTACTCGCGTGGCCTAACGGATTCGGTCAATCAATCAGCCAGCGTTTCCAACTCTTTGACAAAGCGAAACCCGGTCTTGCTGTAGCCCAGACGTTCGTAGAACGCGTGAGCATCTTCTCTTCGAACATGGGTGTTCACCGCGATGCGTTTGATGTTTCGGTCCGCAAAATCCTTTTCGGCAGCGGCCACCAGCGCCCTGCCGACTCCGCAGTTACGCACCTTCTCCGAAACAACTAACGCAATGATTTGGCCGTTAGGGCTGTTGTGGGCGTAGCTATCCCAAACGCACGTTCCAATCATTCCCACCACTTTCCCGTGGCTAACCGCCACAAATCCGCGATACTCAGGCCGCTTTCCGATCGTTTCCAGTCGCATTTCCATCTCGCTGACACGAGTCGGATAACCAAGTTGAGTCATTAGCTCCGCCAGTGGAGCTGCATCCGGCCTTTCCGCGGGGCGAATCGCGACAAGCCTGCGGTCGCTTTTCGCCGCCGGCCCGCTAGCTTTCATCGGGCAAACATCGGACTGACTTACAGCGGTGCAAGCGCCGCCATTTAACCCCTTGATCCCAATCTTGATCCAAAGCGGCGCAGAGGCGCCGCACTCCAAAACGTGGCCGACACATTGACCTCCGTCCACGCTTGCGTTTTGGACTGCGGCAGTGCTCTGCCGCTTTGGGATCATGGATGCCGAACCGCTTAACTATTCCCCTTCTTCCGGCCTCAACCGTGGCAACAGCTGTTCCAGAATTGTGGCCAATGATTCGTCCACGCTTTGTTTGTCGGTGTGCACGATAATTTCCGGATCTTCCGGCGGTTCGTAGGGGGCATCGATGCCGGTGAACTCCTTGATCTCGCCGGCGCGAGCCTTCTTGTAGAGATTTTTTGGATCGCGGGCTTCGCACACTTCCAGCGGCGCATCGATGAACACTTCGATAAACTCGGCATTACCTTCCAAAGCGATCTCACGGGCACGCCGACGATCCATTCGATAGGGGGAAATGAACGCGGTGATTGCGACCGCCCCGGAATCGGCCATCAATTTCGCGACCTCGCTCACCCGGCGGATATTTTCGACGCGGTCTTCCGGGGAAAAGCCGAGGTTAGAATTTAGCCCATGCCGGATGTTATCACCGTCCAGGACGTAAGTATGCATGCCGCGAGCGAATAACTCCCGTTCGAGCGCCTGGGCGATCGTCGATTTACCGGCGCCGGACAAGCCGGTGAACCACACCACCGCGCCGCGATGGCCTAACTGGCTGGCGCGCTGGCGCGAGGTAATTTTGCCCTCGGTCCAAAAGATATTTTTGCTCTTGGCCACCGTTCGATCGGTGTAGGTGCCTCCAGACACCGTCCCGCCGGCCTGGATCTCGCCATCGCGCAGCAAGACGAAACGGCCCAGGTTGGCAATTCGCTCGTGGTTATCCAGCACCAGCGGCGCTCGCGTCTGAATCGTTAGGCGGCCAACATCATTTCGCTCGAGGCGATCGTGGTTTTTGGCGTCTTTTAATTCGAGCGTGGATGAATCCATCACTTCTTCGATCGAAACCACCTGGCATTTCACGTCCTGGGTCGCGAGCCGCAGATTATAAAGCTGGCCAGTACGAAGCGGCTCCCGCGCGATCCAGAACAGATCGGCATGAAACCGGTTGGTTTCGATCGGAGTTTCGGTGTGGTGCGACGCGACGTAGCCGCGCTCGACGAAAATCTGTTCGGTAAGCGTGATGCCGATGGAATCCCCCGCTACCGCCGGCTCGCCGTTATGCGGCGAATTCCAGCGTTCGATCGTTTCGACGACGGACGCCTTGTTAGCGGGAGAAAAAACCAGCTCGTCACCAGCATTCAGGCGGCCGGTCTCAATGCGCCCAGCTATTATTCTCCGATCGTCGAAGCGGTAAACATCCTGAACACAAAACCGCAGCGGTAATTCAGTTAGCGAGGGGGTCGCTTCAGCGGCATCGAGCGCTTCGAGCAGGGTTGGGCCATGGTACCAACTCATTTGCGAACTGCGGGTGGCCACATTGTCACCGGTGCGGGCCGATGCCGGAATGAAGGCCCGCGGTTCGAGTTTTAAGCCCCCCAAAAATTTCAAATATTCGGACTTAATCTGCCGAAACTGATCCTCGGCGAAGTCGATCAGATCCATCTTGTTAACGACCACCAGGATTTGCCGGATCCCGAGAAGGCTAAGCAAATAGGCGTGGCGGCGACTTTGTTCGCGCACGCCTTCGCTGGCAGCTATCACCAGAATCGCGGCATCGGCATTCGACGCTCCCGTGATCATGTTCTTGAGAAACTCCTTATGTCCGGGCGCGTCGATGATGGCATAACGACGCTTGGCAGTACGAAACGGAATCTGGGTGGTATCGATGGTAATGTTTTGTTCCTGCTCCTCCAGCAGCGCGTCGAGCAGAAAAGCGAACTCGAACTCCATCCCCTCCTCCGCGCACGCCTTGCGGATCTGCTCGACCTTTCCTTCCTGGAACGAATTCGTGTCGTGAAGAATGCGACCAATAAGGGTGGACTTGCCGTGATCCACGTGACCGACGAAGACGACTTTCAGCCGGGGGCCCAGAATCTCGTTACTGATTCTGGATCCTGGATCCTGGATTCTCGATGTAGTGCTGCTCTCCACTGGCGTCATCTTTCGGACATATGATCGCGTTCTACGCTCTGCAAGAAAGCATTCAACTTGGGGCCGAGGACCGCGAGCTTGGTTTCCAGATTCCGCGCAACGGTGGGGTCGATTAACGATTTCGTTATAACCAACGTGTCCAAATGATCGGTGGTTTCATCGCACGACGCCAGCGCGTAGGTAAGAAACCTAACAAACTCCTGTTTATACCGCCTCCGGCCGTATCCTTCCACGATGCAGGATTTCACTGACTTGATCGAACGACGAATCTGGCTGGCCTCTTCGAAGGCTTCAAACTTTGGTAATTTGGTGAGCGTCATTTCGTGAGTTGCAGTCACCAGTTCACGAGCTAGTTGCCACACTTCAAGGTCGCGATAATTCATGTGACAAACATCCGGAATTTGCAGTTTCAAATCCAGCTCGAAACACGCGCTGCGGTTCGAGATCCAGGATCGAAAATCGAGAATCGAGAATCG
>DATFCK010000462.1:0-2407 GCA_035253185.1 Chthoniobacterales bacterium
TTCCAGGAGTGCTCTATTGTAACAGTGTTCCGATTGTCGGCCCTTACCCGCCAGCTATCCCTTACCTCCTTGCCGTGAACCGGAAGCTTGCGTAACGTCCTGCCCAGCATACCCCCCGTGGTCGACGTCTTCCCCCATTTGTCGATTATGTAATCGCTTTCCCGCGTTTTTGCCGATCCCCTAACCAATGCCGATTTTTAGCGTCAAACCAAAGGCGACACCGCTCGCTCTTGGGTTGGTGCTTGTTCTCACCCTCTCTGCAGACGCGCAGAACCTAATTCTGAACGGCGATTTTGAGGCGGAACCGCATGATCCCGTCGCAACGATCCTGAATTGGGACATCGGTGGACCGGGCTTCGTGCATTCGGCGATGGAAGGCGCCACCAGCGGTGATTTTTCGGCCGCGCTAAGTATTGGCGGCGACACCGAAGGAAACATTCTGTCGCAAACCTTTCCGACCACGATCGGACAAACCTACGTGGTGGAATTCGATTCCGGCGTCTATGGGACACGGACCGACAGCCACTTACAATTAAATGTCGCAGTCAGCGGAAACGGAACCCTGCTTGATCGTACAATTACGCCGCCGGACGCGTTTACCAACGTTGCAAATTTCGTAGTGTTTCATCATTATCGTTATGCTTTCACCGCCGACAGCACAACGAGCACGCTTGCGTTCACCGATATCGGCCTTGGCAACGCAGATGCAGATATCGTGATCGACACCGTCTCGGTGATGCCCGCGACGCTGCCTTCCCCAACCACCCTGCCACTAACGAATGCCGATTTCGAGACCGGACCTTACAATGTGAATGGTACGGTTGCGGGTTGGCTAGTGACCGGAAACACGCGCGCGTCAATCCTCCCGCAAGGTTCCACCAGCGGTACCCACTCGGTCGCGTTTAGTTCAGGAGGCGATTTCCAGGACGTGATGCTTTCACAGAACTTTTTCACGACCGCAGGTCGACACTATGCGGTAGATTTTGATGCTGCCGTTTATGGCGTAACGACTTTGACCCAGACACTTCGCCTGAGCGTGACTGGCGGCGCGTCTCTGATCGAGCAGCTCATCACGCCCCCATACTTTGGCACATTCGACATCAGCGCCATCCAGCTTCAGCATTACCATTTCGTTTTCGTCGCTGACAGCTCGGTGTCGACAATCGAACTCACTCAGTTCGGTTTCGACAACACAAATGCCGATATTGTGCTGGACACCGTATCGATTGCTCCGGTTTCGCCTACGTTCGCAGAATGGCAGGCAGAACATTTCGATGCCGCTCAGCTTAACAATCCGCAGGTCAGCGGCTGGGACGCGGACCCCGATCACGATCAAATCGCCAACGGATTCGAATACTTCTACAACACCGACCCGTTAGCCGGAGTGACCGTCCAGGATTCCATTTTGCTTCCTCGCACTGCCATCGAGACTTTCAATTCGAACCGCTATCTCACCTACACCTATCATCGGCGCATCGGATGGTTTGGAAATTCGGAGGTCATCGGCGTTTCTGATCAGCCGATTGGGTGGGATACCAGCGGCGGCCAAGTCGTGCCTGTCAGTGTCACCCCTTCAGGCGATGGCATAACCGAATTGGTAAAAATTCGCCTAACTACACCGGTTGATCAAATTCCGTTGCCTCGAAATGAATTTTTACGGCTGAGCCTGACGCAGTAGTGACTTGTAGTTGATAAACCGGTAACCGGCGGTGGCGGTTTCCCTTCATTTCGCCACCAACGGCCGCAAAAACTCCAGCACTGCTGCTGCGTCCGATCCGCCCTTCTGGGCGTGGACAATCAGCGGAATTTTGTGAGGGCCCGGCACATTTACAATGTTCGGGAACGCTGCCACCGCTGCCTTAACAATATCGAGTTTACCCAGCATCGTCGCGGCAAAGATATCCAGTCGCGCATTGTGCTCGAGAAGATACTCCGCGATGTCTCGTCGCCCCATGTGAGCAGCACCGCCTAACGCCGTCTCAAAATCGCCGTTGCCCCAGTCGATCGCGCCGTTAATCAGGTTCGGATTTTCCGATAACATCTTTTTTACGGCGGGCAGATTGGAGTGACCGGCAATGACGAATCGCTTAACCCGGGCCCGATCGATCTGCGGATCGTGTTCCGGAAAATCCGGGACATTATCCGGATCTGGCGTTGATGCCGGCGACGTCGGAGCCGGCGATGTCACCCCCGGTTGCGCCTGCGTCAAACGCTGTCCGAGAAATACCGCGGCCGCAGCGATGCCACTGTTTAACAGGAAAGTCTTACGACTGATCGAAGCGTTGTTCATGAGCGCTACTTTACCTGGCGCTCGCGAGATATACTTCTCGAATCTTGCTATTTTTCCCGGTAACCGACCCGTGACGTTGTCTCCATTTTCGAGGCGACATTCCACATTCCCGGGCGA
>DATFCK010000463.1:0-4626 GCA_035253185.1 Chthoniobacterales bacterium
CCCAAATCTTTTTCCCGGCGCAGGATCGCGCCCGGCGAAGTTACCGGGATGCCGAATTGGCGGGTGATTAGTTCCGCCTGAGTTCCTTTGCCGGATCCCGGCGCGCCCAGGAGCACGAGTCGCCTCTTCACTTAGCGCCGTAAAGAAAGATAGCCACTCCGGCGATTACCAGCGCGGCAATGCCCACATAAAGCCACATCAACGCGCCTTGGCCGGCTGCTTCGCCCCGGCTGTAGGGGGTGGTCCCGCGATCGAATGCGCGTCCGCGGATGCGTCCTTTGCGCAGGAACCCGTCGTAATGCCGCTGGATAAGATGGGTTTCAACCTGCCGCATGGTGTCGAGCATAACGCCAACAATGATCAACAAACTGGTGCCGCCAAAAAATTGGGCGGTAATCTGCGGAACGTTCAGGCTGTGACTGAGCAACTGCGGCAGCACCGCAATCAGGGTCAGGAAGATTGCGCCTGCGAACGTTAGGCGCGTCATAGTGAAATCGAGGTAGTCGGCGGTCGGTTTGCCCGGACGCACTCCCGGGATGTAGCCGCCGTATTTCTTCAGATCGTCCGCAATCTGCGCCGGCTGAAACTGAGTCGCGACCCAAAAATAGCTGAAGAAGAAGATCATCGCAGCCAGGAACACGTAATGCATCCAGCCCACCGAAAGCATGTCCGCGATCCAGCGCGCGGTTGGACTGTTAGGAAAGAGGAAGCCGACGATGGTGGTCGGGAATAACAGAATGGCCCACGCGAAAATGATGGGCATCACCCCCGCGTAATTCACCTTCAACGGCATGTATTGAGTGCCACCGCCATATTGTTTTCGGCCGACAATTCGTTTGGCGTACTGGACGGCAATTTTTCGCACCCCCTGAGTAATGGCGATCACGCCGGCGATGACGATGAACAAAAACAGAATCATGAGCACCAGAATGGCCGGATTCATTTGGGCAGCGCTGCCGGGTTCGGACGGAACGAAAGTCTTCCAAGCCTGGGCCAGTGCTGCCGGTAACCGGGCGACAATGCCGATGGTAATGATCAGCGAAATGCCGTTGCCTATCCCGCGCTCGGTGATCTGATCACCCAGCCACATCAAAAATAATGTGCCGGTGGTCAGCGAGATGACCGTAATTATCCGGAACGTCCAGCCGGTGTCTTCCACCAAAGGTACTCCTATTTGCCGAATGGTATCGGTGATTCCCGGCAACATGGTGTGATACGACTCGGGATGCTGAAACGATAGCGCCAGCAGATAACCCTGGAAAATGCACAGCACCAGTGTGGCATAACGGGTGTACTGCATGATTTTCTGCCGTCCACCATCTTCCCGGGCCAATCGACCCAGCTGAGGAATAACCGCCGTCAGCAGCTGCATCATGATCGACGCGCTGATATACGGCATGATGCCTAACGAAAATATGGCACAGTTTTCCAGCGCCCCGCCACTAAACAGGTTGAACAACGCGGCTACGCTGCCGCCCTGTTTTTCACTAAGCGCGGTGTTGAACCATTCCTGCAAGACCGCCTGGTTGACGCCTGGTGTCGTGATCGCCGCGCCTAACCGGACGATAACGATAATCGCCAGGGTAAACAGGATCCGCCGGCGAAGCTCCGGGATTTTTACCGAGTTTAGGAAGGCGCTGACCATCCGCTAAATGTGGTGAATCCGCCTCCGGGCGCTAGTCCTGGGTAACACGCTCGGCGGCGGACCATTTTGAACTCAACGATTGGTATGTCATACCGGCTACCCAACACTAACCCTTCTTCGACTTTGACTTCTTGGCGGCCTTCTTCGTCGCCGCCTTTCGGCTTTTCGGCGCTTTAGCTTCGGTCCGGGTCTCTTCTTCCTTCGCCGCCTCACCGTTTTCGCCCGCCGGCTTGGCCGGTTTCGCTTCGCGCTTCCGCAGTTCGACAGTTCCTCCGGCCTTATCAATTTTTTCGCGGGCACCGGCGCTGACCTTGTCGACCTCGATCTTGAGGGCGTGTTTCAAATCGCCGTCACCGAGGATCTTGATTCCAGCAACATCTCCGCGAACCAGTTTCGCCTCGCGCAATGATTGTTCGTTCACCACCGACCCGGCTTTGAATTCATTGAGATCGCTCAAATTCACAACCGCGTAGGTCTTATGAAAGGCGGCGTTGTTGAAACCGCGCTTGGGCAATCTGCGGATCAACGGCATCTGCCCGCCTTCGAAGCCTAACCGGATGCTTCCGCCCGAACGTGCCTTCTGGCCCTTGTGACCTTTGCCACTGGTCTTGCCGTGACCGGAACTCTCGCCACAACCCAGGCGTTTTACCCGGTGCCGTGAACCCGGACGAGGACGCAAACTATGAAGCCGGATCATGATTGGCTTACCTTCCCATCGGCCGGTCCGCGAATCCCGCGCACCTTCAAAATTTCATCGCGGCGCCGCAGCGCCCGCAGGGCTTCGACCGTGGCCTTGACCACATTGGCGTGATTGCTTGAACCTAACGACTTGGCCAGAACATCCTTGATTCCGGCAGCCTCAACCACCGCGCGCACACCGCCGCCCGCAATCACGCCGGTGCCGGGCGACGCCGGCCGCAACAACACCCGGCCGCCGCCGAACTCGCCGATCGTCTCGTGCGGAATGGTGTTTTCGTTTAACGAAACTTTTTGCATCGATTTGCGGGCCGCTTCGGAGGCCTTACGGATCGCTTCCGAAACTTCGTTGGCCTTGCCGAATCCAACTCCGACAGAGCCGTCATGATCGCCCGCCACAATGAGGGCGCTAAAACTGAAACGTCGTCCGCCCTTAACGACCTTGGCGCAGCGATTGATGAACACCACTTTCTCGGTGGTATCGCCCTTCTGCGCCGGCGTTTTGTCGGTGTTACGTGAGTCCGGTCGTCGACCTGTATTGGGTGGTGGCATCTTAAAATTTTAATCCTCCAGCGCGGGCGGCGTCCGCCAGCGCTTTAACTTTTCCGTGATATTGAAAGCCGCCGCGATCGAAAACGACGGTGTCGGTTTTCTTGGCCAGAAGCCGTTCGGCTATCGCTTTTCCTACCATTTCGGCGGTAGCCCGGTTGGCTGCCGTCTTTGATTTGCCTAACAATTCAGATTCCGCGGTAGAAGCCGAAACGATCGTCTTGCCCATGTCATCGTCGATCACCTGGGCGTAAACGTGACGCGCGGAGAAATGAATAGCCAGACGGGGCCGCTCGGCGGTTCCGGTCACCCGCTTCCGAATTCGTTCATGAACACGCTTGCGCGCGGCTTTGCGATCGGTAGCCATGATTACTGAACGGTCTTTCCTTCCTTGCGGCGGATTTGTTCGCCGGCATAACGAACACCTTTACCTTTATAGGGCTCGGGTGGATAAAATCGGCGAATGTCGGCCGCGACCTGGCCAACGGTCTTCTTATCCACGCCGGCGATCGAGATTTTGGTGTTCTCGGTCACAGTGATTTTGATGTCCTTGGGAATCGGGAACAGAATCGGATGCGAAAAGCCGAGGCTAAGATTCAAATTCTGCCCCTGGACCGCGGCTTTGAAACCGACGCCTTCGATCTCCAGGTCCTTGGTGAAGCCTTTGCTGACGCCTTCCACCATGTTGTTAACCAGGGCGCGCGAAAGTCCGTGTAACGCCTTTACGCTGCGAGTTTCAGCGGAGCGGGCGAGTGCGACATGGTTATTTTCAACCTTGGCCGAAATTTCACGCGGCAGTTTCCAGCTAAGTTTGCCTTTCGGCCCTTCCACCGCTACCGCGCCATTTTGATCGATCTGGACTTTGACCTTGTCCGGGATCTGAATGGTTTTGTTTCCGATTCGCGACATAACGATTTACCAGACGTAGGCCAGCAGTTCGCCCCCTACATTTTGTTTTTTCGCTTCGCGGCCGGACAACACTCCGCGAGGAGTCGAGAGAATTGCCACCCCCATCCCGCCCAGCACGCGCGGTATTTCGCCGGCGCCAACGTAACGGCGCAAGCCCGGCCGGCTCACTCGTTTCAAGCCAGTGATCGCACTGGACCGGTTAACCAGCTTGTTCGTAATCTTGATTCGCGGATGAGCCGCTTCGGTATCCACCGCGTAGTCCGTAATGTAGCCCTCGTCCTTCAGAATGCGCACGACGTCCGCCTTGATGCGCGAGTACGGCACAAACATTTCGGCCTTTTGGGCGGACGCTCCGTTGCGGATGCGCGCCAAAAGATCGGCAATAGGATCAGTAACAGTACTCATTAGTTTGAATAACAGGCTAAGTGGTAGGCTGCGCGGCGGACCGGCGGGCCCTGTCGCTGAACGGCATCCCCATTTCGCTTAAGAGCGATTTGGCTTCTTCATTCGTCCGCGCGGTGGTCACAATAGTAACATCAAAACCGATGTTCCGCTTGATTTTGTCGAGCTCGACTTCCGGAAAAATCGACTGGTCCGAGACGCCCAGAGTGTAATTGCCGTGGCCGTCAAAACAACGCGGCGAGACCCCGCGAAAGTCGCGGATTCTCGGAAGCGCAGCCTTGATCAAGCGTTCCAGAAATTCGTACATGTGCTGGCCCCGCAGCGTAACCTTGGCTCCGATCGCCTGATCTTTGCGCAACTTGAAATTCGCAATGCTCTTTTTGGCGCGGGTTTCGGCCGGCTTCTGCCCGGTGATTAATGCCAAC
>DATFCK010000464.1:0-2033 GCA_035253185.1 Chthoniobacterales bacterium
GGCCTTCAGGCCGGCGAGGATGGGATTCTGGCAGCCGGTTAGCCGCTTTAACGGTTAGTTACTGTAATTCTCCTGCGTGTCGCAAAGCTGTTGAAACGGCTGATCAATGTCTCAATCTCAATGAACACCCGCCTGAAGGCCGGTGCTAATAAGACAGCGTAGTGTGTGAGGCTTGCGGTTTTTTTTTAATCAGAAAAGTGGCTGAGGCGGTCAGACAGAGATAGCTTTACCAGCCGTTGTGATCGACCAGGGTCTCACTTCCACTAAAGCGCCTTCGGAAGCGGCCGATGTTTCGGCAGGGCGTTCGGATGCTGAATTATTGGAAGGCTGCCGGCAGGGAAAACGCGACGCCTGGGACGGGTTGTTCGATAAATATTATGGGGTGGCCGCGCGTTTCGTTTTTCAGCTTTCCGGCGATTTCAGCCATGAGGACACCGAGGAGATCTGCCAGGAGACCTTTCTGGCGGTGGTGCGCAACATCGATTCATTCAAGGGTAAAAGTTCATTCCAAACCTGGTTGCTGCGCATAGCGGCTAACAAGGCCATGGATTACCGGGAAAAGATGCGGGCAGCGAAAAGGGGTGGTAACGCCATTCACGTTTCACTGGACGGCGCCGCGGAAAACGAATCGCCGGCCACCGCCATGACGTCGCGCAGCTCGGCTCCGGATGTTCTTTTGCAAACCGCCGAGACCTGCCAGCTCGTTAGGCAGAGTCTCGATCGACTGGGGGACATGTGCCGTGAGATCATTGAGCTCCGTTACTTTGGCGATTTGAGTTATGCCGAGATCGCCGCTGAGCTGAGACTGAACTCCAAGACAGTGAGTTCCCGTTTGAGCAAGTGCCTCGACCGCCTTCAACTAATCGCGACGGAAATTTTACCGCCGGAATCGCGTTTGCCGTCTAATCTGTAGAACATGGCTTCGGAACCAAAAAGACCAATCGAAGAAATGCTGGAGGCGTCGGCAAAAGGGCGCCGCGAAGCGTTTGGCGGTGATCCGAAGATGTCCAATCCGATGCGGGCGCGCCTTCACGATGAGATCGCGCGAATGCAACGCGACGAAAAGAACGTATCGACTTCGTGGTTACAGATGTTTTGGCCACGCCTCGCGATAGCGGCTGCGGTAGCGACACTAGTGGTGATCGGTCCAATGATGTGGTGGCGTGGATCCAATCGAGGATCAATGCAGGTCGCCGAGCAACGATCGGGTGAGACTACAGCGATGCCGGAAGCCGCCGCGCCAGTCGAAGAAACATTTGCCAAAGGACCGGCTGCGGCCGCGCCGCCGGCGCCTGAAGTAAATCTGGCTGATAACGATCGCGAGACTCTTCAACCGCAGCAAACGCCCGGTGCTTCTGTAGATGTCGATTCAGCGAAAAGCAGCCAACTCTTTGCCGATACCGCTACCGCTGGTTCACCGGCGGCGGTGACAAAGGGTCTCATAATGAAGGAGGCCAATGAGGCTGAACCGCCGGCTGCGAATATGGCGTTGGCTGCACCCGCTGCGGCGCGGGCAAAAGCGCGAACAGACCAAAGCCGACCGGCAGGTGCAGGCGCGGCATCGACCGCGCAAAAAGATCAGACCGGCGCGATCGCCGCCGCTCCGATCGCAACAGTGGGACCGACCTATCGGTTTACCCAACAACCGGTAGGCCAATCCTTCCAAAACATGGTGCCACGGAGACACGAGGCGAACATTCTGAACACTTTCGAAGTTCAACAGCAAGGCACCGAGATTCGGGTGGTGGATTCTGATGGTTCGACTTATACCGGCCGGCTGGAGTCGTCCGAGACGTCGAAGCGGCCGGCCAAACGCAGTTACGCGGCGCGTCCGGAGGATGGAAAAACTGAAACCGTTGCGACGCGGTTTCGGGCCACCGGCTTCAATGTGAGCTTGCGGAAATCGGTCGTATTCGAGGGGAATTACAGTCAGACGCCACGCCAAGCCAAAGGGCCTAACGACGCCGCGAAAAACGAAGCAAAAACCGATGAAGCCGCGCGCATCGTCGGCACGGCCCGGGTGCCTGGACAAC
>DATFCK010000465.1:0-6866 GCA_035253185.1 Chthoniobacterales bacterium
GGTTCATCACTGGTACGAGAATGAACATCTTGTCCGAGAATCAGACAACTTCGCGACTTCGATAAGGTGAGTTGCGTTGAGGGCGGCTGTCCGGCAGTTTGTCGAAGAAATGGCCAAGACGTTTTTTGTCGCGACTGCGATCGATTATACGAATTCAGCGCCGCACATCGGGCACGCTTATGAGAAGGTTCTCGCCGATGTGCTGGCGCGATATCACCGATTCAAAGGCGAACCGGTATTTTTTCTAACCGGGGTCGACCAACACGGCCAAAAGGTGCAGCAATCAGCGGCTAAAGAGGGTGTGCCGCCGGCGCAGTTTGTAAGCACGGTTACGCAAAAATTTCTCGATCTTTGGAAAAAACTCGGGGTCGAGTATGACGAATGGGCCGCCACGGTAGAACCACGGCACAAAGCGGTGGTTCAGGGAATTTTGCAGCGTCTCTACGATGAAGGCCAGATTTATAAAGATAAGCAATCTGGCTATTACTCGGTCCGACAGGAACAATTCATAACCGATAAGGAACGCGGACCTGACGGTGAGTTCGGACCGGAGTGGGGGCAGGTCGAGTTACGAGAAGAAGAGAACTATTATTTTAAGCTATCGCAATATCGCGACTGGTTGCTGGGATATCTCAAGCAGCGAGCCGATGCGGTAATTCCTGATTTTCGGCAGACCGAGCTGCACAATGCGGTAGAAAAATTGGGTGGCGATCTTTGCATCTCCCGGCCCAAATCGCGTCTGGACTGGGGGATCGAGCTGCCGTTCGATGCGGAATACGTTACCTATGTCTGGTTCGACGCCCTAACGAACTATATCAGCTTCGCCGGTTACGATCCGACTCTCTCAACGTTCAACTCTCAACCCTCAACTTTCAGAGAAAAGTGGCCTGCGCTCCAAATTATCGGCAAAGACATCATGGCCCCGGCCCATGGTATCTACTGGTTGATCATGTTACACGCGCTTGGGTTTCCCGATGAAGCGATACCGCAGCTGCTGGTTCACGGCTGGTGGAATCTTGGCGGCGCTAAGATGAGCAAGAGCGCAGGCAATGTAGTGGATCCCAATGCGCTGGCTGATAAGTATGGGCCGGAGGCATTGCGGTATTATCTGATGAGCGACATTGCGACCGGCAGTGACGCCGATTTCAGCGAGGAACGACTGATTTCGCGCTACAACGCCGATCTGGCCAACTCGTTAGGCAACCTCCTGAATCGAACATTGAATATGGCCCATCGTTATCGCGACGGCGTGGTAACGCACAAGGGAGGGGATTCACCGCTGGCAGGGCAATCGGCGGAGCTCATTCGCGAGTTCGATCGGGCCATGGTCGCCTTCGAAGTCCACGCCGCCATCGCGCGGCTGGGCGAATTCGTTACCGCCTGTAACACCTACATCGAAATGTCAGCGCCATGGAAGATGGCCAAAGATGCCGACCGCGCTGATGCGCTTGATCACACCCTTTTTGCCCTGGCCGAAGCGTTGCGAATCATTGCCGGCTTGATCTCGCCGGTATTGCCAAAAGCTTCTCGGGAAATTTTTTACCAGTTGAATATCGAGCCGACATCCCGTTTGGCCGACGCGGGATGGGGAGGCTTGCCGCGGCAACACAAGTTAGGCAAACCGGTGCCGGTATTCCCCCGAATCGAGGAAGGCTAAAACGGTAGGAATCCCGAAGGGATGCCCAGAATATTAGCCGGTGGTGCAAACCACCGGACTGGCAATTAGAAAATCATTCAAGCCCCGCAGGGGCTGCGGATCTGCTCGTGAGATTGCGATATTACTTAAGTCCGTTCTAGAGTCTGTCGCCCCTGCCGGGGCTCTTGTTATTTTGTTGTTTTATACCGGTGGCTTGCGCCACCGGCTAATTTCTGGCGACCCTTCAGGTCGCATCTAAAAAGTTGCGAGAGACGGATAACGACTCGGTCTTGCGAACAATGCGATTTAGGTCAGCGCGCTAACGATTCTTGCCAAAAGGGTATCGGGCAGCAGCCCAAGAAATAGAACCAGCATCGCCAGCAAACCAATCACCACCCGCTCGCCGCCGTGTTCGAGTTTGAGGCCGAGTGCGGCGGCTGATGCTGCCACTTCGGAAGCGGGTAGAGCACGGGGCTCATCCACAAACATCGCCTTCACCACAATCAGGTAGTAGTAGAGAGAGAGGAAACTGCCCACCAGGGCGATTATGACTAACCAGAGCAATCCATTGTTCTGGCCGGCGTCTAACGCGGCACTGAACAGATAGAATTTGCCGAAGAAACCAGCGAGGGGGGGCAGCCCGGCTAACGAGAGCATAAACACTGTCATGTAAGCTGACAGCAGCGGAAACCGGCGCGCCAGCGCGCAAAAGTTGGATATGTCGTCACCGCCGGTTTCGCGGCGCACCCAGCCCACCACCGCAAACGCGCCGATCAGCGTGATCGCATAAATTGCCGCGTAGAATAGCGTGGCTGCGAATCCTTCCGGGGTGCCGGCCACGAGCCCCAGGAGGCTGTATCCGGCATGTGCAACCGCTGAGTAGGCCAGTAGACGGCGAACATTCGACTGAACCAGCGCGACGAGATTTCCGAGCAGAATGGAAAACGCCGCAATGACCGCCAGCACCGGTCCCCAGCCTGCGGTGAGCGCATGCCACTCGGCGCTGCCAGCGATTGGTCCGAACCCGATGAGAAGAAGTTTACCGAGAACCAAAAACGAAGCGACTTTCGATGCCGAAGCGATGAAAGCGGCGCTGGATGGAGGAGCAGCCTGGTAGACGTCGGGAGCCCACAGGTGGAAAGGCGCAGCGGCAATTTTGAATCCGAAACCGACAAGCGTCATGATCACACCAGCAGCGAGCAAAGGGTGAATTTGATTGCCGAAGCTGTCCATGATCACCGCGAGCACGGTCGAGCCACACATACCGTAGACCAAACTCAAACCGAACAGGGTGAAAGCGCTGGCTGTGCTACCGAATAAAAAATACTTGAGACCGGCTTCGGCGGATCGGATATCGGCGCGATCAAATGCCGTTAGGATGTAAAGCGAAAGGCCGGTTAATTCGAGTCCAATAAAGATCATCAGCAGCTCTTCGCTTCCGACCAGCAGCAACAATCCGAGGGTTGCCAGAAGGATGAGCGCGACATATTCCCCTTGATGTGACTGCGCGGAGGAACCGGGTTGTTCCTGTTGAGCGAGGAAAATGGCAAAAGCGGCCAGCCCCAGGCAGATAATTTTAATGAACGAATTCAGCGGATTGACGACCAGCATCCCATTGAACAACGTAGCGGTCTTGGGCAGCCACATGATGGCGAGCGCGGCGGCTGCGACTCCAACAAGGCCGACCAAGGCCGAAATCTTGTTACTCCGCCTGGCCAGTCCTGTTCCCAGCACGCAAAGCATCGTCAGGGCGAGAATTCCCTCCGGCGCCGACAACTTAAGAAGTTCCAAATACATATTCGCTACGCGAAACGTTGAATCGTTAAAAAGGTTAAACCGTTACAACGGCGATTAGCGGCTTCGCCGAAAACGGAAAAATGGTTAGACCGATTTAACGTTTTAACCATTTAACCTCCGCCTGTTAGGTTCAGGAAACGCATCGTTTCCACCGCGGGTATGATGCGATCGAGCAAAAACTTCGGATAAAGGCCGGCGGCTAAAGTCGTTAACAACAGGAGTATCGCACCGGCCTTTTCGGCAAACGTGATTGGCGCGTATGATGTCGCCGTCTCGGCCGCCGTTTCGTCGCTGAAAAATGTTCTTCGTAAAAGCCGAAGCGTAAACGCTGCCACCAGAACCATTCCGATTCCGGTGATCCAGACCGCGGCCGGATATGTTGCCCAGGTTCCAATCAGAATGATGACTTCGGCGGCGAATCCGCTGAAGCCCGGGATGCCCATGGATGCGGCTGACGCCAGTACGAAAGCGAATGCGGCAAATGGCAGAGCACGCCGAATCTGCATACCGGCGAGAGTATCGAGATCGCGGGTGTGGGTACGATGATAAATCATTCCAACGAGCGCGAACAAAAGCGCACCGATCACTCCATGGGAAAACATTTGCAGGACTGCGCCCGAAATGCCGAGCACGTTTGCCGCTGCTAAACCAAGCAGAACAAATCCCATGTGGCTGACGCTGGAATAACCGATCACAAATTTCATGTCGCGCTGACGCAGCGCCACCGCGGCCGCGTAAACGATGCCGATGACTGCCAGGACCGCGAGCCATTTACTCCAGGCGTGAAATCCGTCCGGAAAAAGATTCATGGCCACGCGTAATCCGCCGTAGGCGCCGAGTTTCATCACGATACCAGCCAGCAACATCGAACCGGCAGTAGGCGCGGCCACGTGACCGGTAGGTGCCCAGGTGTGAAGCGGCCAGGCGCCGGCCAGCACGGCGAATCCGAGAAACAAAACCGGAAACGCCCACATTTGCAGCGCCGGATCGAATGTGAAACGTCCAAGCTCGTTGAAGTCGAGCGAGCCGGCATTCACGTAAGCCGCGATGATCCCGAGAAAGACAAGCGCGCCGCCGAAAAACGAATACAGAGTCAGCTTCATCGCGCCGTATTCCTTGTTAGTGGAACCCCAGATGGCGATAAGGAAATATTTCGGCACGATCACCAGTTCGTAGAAGACAAAGAACAGAAACAGATCGGCGCTGAGAAACACGCCATAAGAACCGCCTACCACCAGCAGCAACCAAAAGAAGAATTCATTCCGTCGTTCCTGCACTTCCCAGGAGAAGAGCACAGCGCTGATACCGGTCAGACTTGTAACCAGCACCAGCACCAGACTGATTCCGTCTGACGCCAGATGATAATGCATTCCTAACGACGGGATCCATGGCAGCTTGATGATTGTGGTGTAGTTAGCCGGATCAACCGCGGGATCAAAAAAGGTTTTGAGACTGATCGCGCCTGCGGCAACGGTTGCGGCCAGCGCGATCCATCTGGCGGCGCGTCCCGGAAACGCCAGGAGCAGAATCGCGGCGGCAAACGTCAGGTAGATCGTCCAGGCAATCATACAGTTTAAACGAGCGGCGATGGCTGGATGAATGTCGACATCTGGCACCGCAGAGTGGTGGCGCGGATAATCCTGTCCGCGCGGCCAGGCTCGGGAAATCGCAGACAGGATTGTCTGCGCCACGACGCGCCGGGGTCTTGCCCGACGTAGTGAGGTCTAAAACAGCTGGAGACGACCAATTGCTTTTGCCGGTTAGGTCGGGGGCGCGCAAAGAGCCAATTCAGTTTGACCATCGGATGCTCAGGATAGCAGTCGCGCGAATTGAACGACCGTGCTGTTGAAAACGTTAAACATGAACTGCGGGGCGACGCCGATCGCGAACATGAGCAATGTGACCGGGACGATGACCAATTTCTCCCGGCCATAGAGATCGTGCATCGACCGGGTGTTCGCCGATACCGGTCCGCTGAAAAGAGCCTGCATCGCTCGCAAAAATGCGATGGCAGTGAAAAGCAGGCCTAACACCGCGACCGCGGTGAACGGCGCAGCGTTTCCGAACGAACCTTTGAAGATTAGAAATTCGCCGATGAATCCGTTCAATCCGGGCAAACCAAGTGATGAGAACATTGCGACGCTCATCCAACCGCAAAGCAAAGGGGCGCGTTGCATCAGCCCCCCGAAATCATGAACTCCGCGGGCTCCGCGGCGTTGCTCCAACAAGCCGACCCAGTAGAAAAGGGCGGCAGCGGTGATGCCATGATTGAAGATTTGAATGAAAACTCCGCTCAGAGCTGCCTGACTGTTTGCTCCTTGCGAAGCCACCACCGGCGCTGTAATGGCAAACAATCCGAGCATGCAATAGCCGAGATGATTGATTGAAAGATACGCAATCATCCGCTTCAGATCCGATTGAGCCCAGGCGGCCAGCGACGCGATTACAATCGAGCATACCGCCAGACCAAGCAGCCATGGACTGGCTTCTCTGATCTCGTTAGGAAAAACTGGAACGAGGAGCCGAATGAAACCATAAACGCCCATTTTTGACAGGACGCCGGTCAGCATCATCGACACGCCGGTAGGCGCGGTTTCATAGGCGTCGGGCAACCAGGTATGAAAAGGGAAAAGTGGTACCTTCACCGCCAGACCGATGAACACTCCGGCGAACGCAAGCCAGCGCACGTCGCCACTAAGAATTCCGCCCCGGCCGATCTCAGCCAGCTGGACAAAATCGAAAGTGCCGTGAGCCAGGAAAATACCAAGAAACGCCAGCAGCATGGCGACGCTGCCCAGGAACGTGTAAACGAAAAATTTCGTAGCGGCGCGATCCCGGTTCGTTCCGCCCCAGATTTTGATCAGGAGAAAAGACGGGATCAGACTCATTTCGTAAAACAGGAAAAAGAGGAGAAAATTCTGAGCGGTGAATGTGCCGTATAACGCTGACTGGGTAACGAGCATCAGCGCGCACAACCCGCGATCAGTTTTTCCCGCGAGCAGCGCAAACGGAAAGATGATCGAAGTGAGCAGAACGAGCAGCAGACTCAGGCCGTCGATTCCCACCAGATATTCCGCTCCGATGGCAGGAATCCAGACGTAGCGCTCGACAAATTGTAAACCACCGCTGTGGGTATCGAATCGTTGCCATAACAGCAGCGCATAAAACGCCGTCACCCCGTTAACGGTTAGGGCGATGAGCCGCGGACTATAATAGCGTCCGGCGTACAGCGCCAGCGTGCCGAGCAGCGGGATGAGAATGAGTAAGGTGATCATCCCAGCCAGACGTAGAGAAGTAACAATGCGACCATACCGACCGCGATCGCGCCCAGGTAGGTCTGAATCTGTCCGGAATGTCTTCTCGACATCATCCCGCTAAGACCGCGCGTGCCCTGAACGCCTTGATCGACGCCGGCGTTGATCGCGCGCTCGTC
>DATFCK010000466.1:0-4530 GCA_035253185.1 Chthoniobacterales bacterium
ACCGAAAATGCCGGCAGTGAGTCCTTCCACAGAATCCCGGTAATCGCGCGAGTAGTCCAAAGGTCGCGTTTCGAATGACCTTTGGGGAATGGCCCCAGCAGCCTGGCCGGTGAAAGATCTGCATCGTTAGGCCACATTTTCCCGGCACCAAGGGTCACACTCGCATTTGTAAACGGAACGCCCCGCGGGCGATCGTGCAGCAGGCCAACCGTTTTACTCGAGGCGATCACCGTTCGACCGCCCGCCTTGCGCACCAACTCGGCCACGGTTGGTACCACCAGATATTTACCGTGCGATAATTCGTCACCTTTGGATACCGAGGCAGGATCGCTGACGTCGATTGGTTTTCGGCCATCAATGCCGGGACGAAATTCGTAATTGGCGATTACTCCGGAATGCGCCGGATACATGCCAGTGGCTAGTGCCACGCCATTCACGTTAGTGGCCGAAAAATAAACCGGATGATGGTTCCGAAATACCACCCCTTCCTTTCCCAGTTTCCACAGTGTTGGAGTGTGTTGCTCCGTAACCAGATCGGGGCGCATCCCATCCCAAACCACGACCACGACGTGGCGACTGGTGTTTTGCGGAGCCGCCGCCATCGCCCAACCGGTGGCGCCAAGGAGCATGATGCCGCACAGCCGCCAGCGAGTGTTCATCACGAAGGAGTTACTCAAAACATCAATTCCGCGCAGTGTCGAGCGTAGCTCTGAGATGATTGAGCGCGAGTAGTCGGCTATTGTCTACCGTCCTCAAATGGCAATCGTCCCTCCCCTACTTCCATCATTGCTGGCCGTGATCGTTTTTTCGGCGCCGGAACAAATTATCCCGGTTAATCCAGGTACGACTTGGCATTACGATATGGTTGAGGAAGCCGGGCCAGGTGCGCGACTGGCCGACGCCTCAAACAATGAAGCAGGAACACTGCGGGATCGCGTTCTTTATCGAATCCACGGGACGCGCGAAATGGACGGTAGGAAACTGCTCGAATTTGAAATGCATCGTGCCGGCCGAATTACGACCACCGACCTGATCACGGTTGATGAAAAAGGCGTGCAATGCTGGGCGCGTATCGACGACACCGGCCGGCTAACGAAATTGGATCCGCCATTGCCAATCGTAGCCGCTCCGGTCACGGTGGGAACAGCCTGGGATTTCGATGGCGAACCGGACGGGGCGAAGACCCATCAACATTATGAAATTGTGGGCCAGGCCGAGATTACCATTCCGGCGGGAACATATCGGGCGTTTCACATTCGCGGGGAACAAACGCTTCCCGGACCGATGACGATCGACCGCTGGTTCGTCCCCGGGCTCGGGATCGTCAAAGATGTAACCGAAACCCGCTCGGATTCGGGGGAGTTGTTGCGGCGCATCACGCTGGAAATGGCCGGCCAACCTAAAGTAGCCGGGCGGCCCGAAATAAAGCCTCAATCTGAGACTAACAAATTAACGGTCTCGTTAGGCCAGGAAGCGCTCGGGGAAAGCCGGACCGATTTCGTCACTGTGACCCCCAAGATCTACGCGAGGTGGCAGGGAAAAAACCTCCGGGACCAGGCGAAGATTCGAGTCTTGTGGATCGCCGAGCAGGTGGAAGGCGTGGCCCCGCCGGATTACACCATCGACGAGGCGGCGACGATGGCGACCTCGCGCGATTCCCATGGAATTTTCATTTTGGCCCGCCCTGAAGATGGCTGGGCGCCGGGAATTTACCGGGTTGAATTCTACGTGGATGGCCTGTTTACCGAGGCGGTAAAGGCTAAAGTTGCGGAGTCTGAAGCCACCAAATTCTGATCGACAAACCAAACTGAGTCAGAAACTTACGGGGATCCCACCTCCCGTCGTTCTTTTTTGAATCCAACCCGCCGTTTGGCGCATCTTATTCGAAAGGAGCATTTTTGATGAAGACACTTTGGTTATTTGTCGCAGGCCTGTCGGGTTTGTTGTTGGCCGGTTGCGACATCGACACCGGAATTCGGGGAAGCGGCAAGGTAGTGACCGTTCAGCGGCCGATCGAAGATTTCACCGAAATCAGCGCCCGCGGGGCTGTCCGCGTCGATTGGCATAGCGGAGCGCCATCTCTGAGCATTACGACCGACGACAACCTGATTGATATATTCGAAACCAAGGTTTCGAGAAACCGTCTCGAGATGCGAATGCGGGAACGAACCAGGCCGACGCGTGGTGTCAAAGTTTCGATCACCAGCTCCGCCTTAAACGGCGCCAAGCTTTCCGGCGCAGCCGATCTGGTGGCACAGGGGGTAAACGGAAAAGTTTTTGCCGTGGAGTCAGCCGGCTCAACCAGCATCACTTTGGATGGAACAGTTGACGAGCTGCTGGCCGACTTGACGGGCGCCAGCGAATTGAAGGCAAAATCGCTCCAGGCCAAATCGGTCGGAATTTCGGCCACCGGCGCGGCTGACGCCTGGGTCACGGCGACTGAGAAATTGCGGGTTGCGATCACCGGCGCGGGAGAGGTGACCTATTCCGGGAACCCGCCGACCATCGAGAAGAAAGTGACTGGCGCCGGTTCCATCCATCACAAGGACTAACAATATGGGATTCGCATTCGTTATCTGGGTTTTAATCCGAAACGCTGCCGCCTCGCTGAATTAATCCGGGCGGGCGCTTCGTTAGTGCGGAACTTCTTCTCGCGAGTTGGCGAGGTTCGGTCGAGTCCGGATGCTTGGCATCCGCGTGATTGGCGACACCAGCTTCGGCAACAAAACTTGACTGCGATCGGTTAGTCATACCGTTCCGGCAAGTTAGGGGTTAATGAAAGCGGCGAAGGAATCGCCGCACTCCAAAACGCCGGCGCGCATTCGAGCGAAGTTCCGCCTGCCCGTTTTGGAGTGCGTAATGGGCGGACTATGGCGACAAATACCGCGGCTACTTGGGTCGCATCAATGGGAACAGAATAACGTCCCGGATCGACTCGGCGCCGGTTAGTAACATCGTTAGCCGATCAATCCCAAGACCGCAGCCACCGGCCGGTGGCATTCCATGCTCCAATGCCAGTAGAAATTCTTCGTCGATCTTCTGGGTTTCTTCCCCGGCCTGCTCCAGCAAGCGGCGTCGCTGCGTATCCGGATCGTTAAGCTCAGTGTATCCCGGCGACATTTCGACGCCGTTAATGATGAGCTCGTACACATCGACCAAATCGTTTGATTCCGGGTTTTGTTTCGCCAGCGGCACCAGTTCCTTCGGGCAATGGGTAACAAACAGGGGATCGAAAGTTTTCTCTTCGATCAGTTTCTCAAACACATGCTGGGTCACTTCGAAATCAGCGAGCTGCGGCAGAATCTCCACTTTGAGATCTTGAATCGCCCGATGCCGTCGCTGTTCACTTGTCAGGTCAAACCAATCGTCTCCGGCTGCCTGCCTAACCAGATCGTGATAACGGGCGCGGCGCCACGGACGCTGTAAATTGATCGTGCGAACGACTTTGCCTTCAGCATCACGATGTTCGATTTGGAGAGGTGAACTGCTTCTCGTTTGAGCCGGCGGATCCGCCTTGGACCGATCCAAAGCGTGGATGCGCTCCGCCAGATGACAGATCAATTCCTCTATCAGGTTGCCGATCTTCTCGAAATCGGCGTAAGCCCAGTAAATCTCGAGCATGGTGAATTCCGGATTGTGCCGACGCGAAATTCCTTCATTCCGAAAGTTCCGATTCAACTCGAACACCTTGTTGTACCCCGCCACCAAAAGCCGCTTCAGATACAGCTCGGGCGCAATTCGAAGAAACAGATCCATCCCCAGGGCATTGTGGTGAGTCTTGAATGGTTCGGCCGCCGCCCCGCCCGCTACCGCCTGTAACATCGGCGTTTCCACCTCTTGAAATCCGCGATCCTCCAAAAACCGGCGGATCTCGCGCCCGATCAAAATCCGTTTCTCAAAAATATCGCGCGATTGCTCGTTGGTAATGACATCGAGGTATCGCTGCCGGTACCGCGTCTCCACATCCTGCAGGCCATGCCATTTCTCCGGTAACGGCCGCAGACTTTTGGAAAGGACTTCAAAATTGCGGACCTTCAATGTCGGCTCGCCCGTCTTGGTGAGAAAACAGGACCCTTCGATTCCGATGAAATCGCCCAGGTCTAACAATCGGAAGATTTCCATCTTGTCGGGCCCAATCTCCTTTTCGTGCAAATAAGCCTGGATCCGGCCACTGGCGTCGCGCAGATCGATGAAATGACTTTTGCCCATGTCCCGATGCGCCGTGATTCGGCCCGCGGCACGCAAGGTTTCGCCCTCGACAAATTTTTGCCGGATCTCAGCGATCGATCCGGAGATGTCGTAACCGCGGCCGAAAGGTTCAATGTTTCGCGCCCGCAAGGCATCCATTTTTGCCCGGCGCTGCGCAATCAGATCATTTTCGGGTTCCTGCATTTTTCTGGCTGACTGTAAACGCTATCGCTCGAATGAACAGGCAAACTGGGCCCAGGACGATTGCTGGAGGGAGTATGGGTGCGGGAGGCACGACTGAAATTGGCGGGTGGAAAAAGCCACTGGAGCAACACCGCAACA
>DATFCK010000467.1:0-12367 GCA_035253185.1 Chthoniobacterales bacterium
ATTTGTCTCCGCGCTTGACGCAATCATCCATAAGGGACGGGACCACTGACCACTGACCACGGGTTCTCTTCGCCGGCAGCTTGCCGGCAAATTCTCTGCAAAGTTCCTGCCGGCACGGTGGCCGACAGTCCGAGCCGGACCGGCAGTAGCAGGCTAGTAGCCTGTGCTCCCCGGAACAAAAATCCGTGTTATCCGCGTAATCCGTGGTTCTATCAGTCTGAAACAAAGTGGGACGAGACGAGCTCGTCCCTCCGATCAGACATTCGCGATTATTCGCGGTCCTCTTTAAAAAACCTGTTAGCAGTCCGGGCGGGGCAAGACGGGGTCGTATCTTAACAATCAACATTCTGCAGGCTGGATCTCGCGCCAAACTTGGTTAGGTAGGCGCACATATCCAAAGAGACGAGTTTGTGGAACCACCGGCAGCCTGTGCTTCCCCAAACCAGAATTAGCGTTCATTCGCGGTTTCAAATCATCATTATGAGACGAATCGGTGGCGCGGGCCGTTCTGTTCGGTTGGCACCGTCCGGGTCGGACTATTTCGGTCGGGGATCTTTGAGGTCGCGATCGGCGGGACGGATGCCGGCGCGGAGATCGGTTATGGCGTTAACGAGTGCGCGCGCGGCGTTGAGGGTTTCTTCGAGAATGGTGCTGTCGCGGTCCAGCGCTTCGTGGCTGGTCGCATACGGCTCGTAGTAGCCGATGTAACGGTCGATCACCGCCGATTCGCCTGCGGGGAACAATTTCATGTCGCACAACCAATCATGTAATGCCCGCCGGACCGATTCGGCGCCTTCGGTGTCGCCGTGGACGACTACCGAAAACGCGCGGCCGGCCAAATGCCGCGGATAATGCCAGCCTTTTAATTCCAGCACCTTAGCTTCTTCCGGTTCTTTGCCGTGTGTGCTGGTTTGATCGGGGTTACCGCCATCGGCGCAGACTAACCGGTCCATCATGAGTTTGAATGTGCTCGGCAGCTGATACCAATGCACCGGAGTGATAATCATGATCCCGTGAGCGGCCACCCAGCGCGGATAAATCTCGTGCATCCAATCCTGGACCTGACCCTGGTAATGATTCGGGTAACAACTGCACGGCCAGTGACATAGCGGCATGGCGGTCGAAACGCATGCTTTGCAGGGATAGATAACGCGGCCGTATTCCGCGACCAGCACGCTCAAATCGAGCAGATCGACCTCAAGATTCGGAATCGCCGCGAATATTTCTTCAGCTGCCTTGGTTAGGCGAAACGTTTTCGACATTTCGCTTGGGCAGGTCTGGTCCGTCCGCGGCGACGCGCAGATCAGGAGCACCCGCGATGGCGAGTCGGGTGATTCCTGCCGTTTCTGTGCTTCAATGATCTTTTCGCGCGCGCCTAACCATTCGATCGAAAGCTCGAATTCCGGGTCGGCGAAACCGGGCCCGGCTTTGCGCGTTCGCGGCGATTTGCGGGAATCGTGGTACGCCTTCCACGCGATCTCGCCGATTTTCGCTAACTCAGCGTCGGCTTTCTCGAATGCCGGGTCATAGAAGTTCTGGCGCCAACGCAGAAGAAATTCGTCTTTCGATAATCTTCTGGGCGTTTGGCCGGTGCGAACCCTGGGCGACACAGGCGAGTCATCGGAAGCCATGCGGACATGCATACCACGGCGGCGTGGCATTCGGCTCTCCATTTCTTAAAATGAAAACGCCGCCAATGCATGGCCTGCTGGGCCGGTGCCCAAACAACAGGCATAGCGCGCCCCGCGACCGACGCGCGCGGTCCAACAATGCTCGCCGGTTAGCGTCGCTTACGTTTGGCCGCCTTAGCGCCTTCTTTCCCGAGTGCGGTGCGCGTCTTCTTTGGCAGATGCGCCACCGTTCGTTTCCGTTTAGCGGCGCTGGCGGCTTTTTTGATGTTCCTTCGGGCAGCAGATTTTTGTTTCTTCGTGGCCATGAGCTCAGGTGTTTTAACGATTTCTTTTTCGGGTTTTCGCCGCCTTTTTAGCAGCCCGCGACCGATCAGCCTTACTTCGCCGCCGGGCCGCGGCGTGGGCCTGGCGCGATAAAGCTCGGTGCGAAGCGGCCGATCGCGGCTCGCGCTTCAGGCGCCGTTCGGCGGCGCGCGATCGCTTTGCCGACGTCTTTTTCCGGCTTCCATTACGTTGCGCCCGCGCCAGTTCGCGTTTCGCCTGTTTGCGCGTTCGACGGGAGGTGGTTCCCTTCTTGGGCGGGGGCAGCTTCACTCCGGCTCGTCGCGCTTTAGATAATCCGATGGCGATTGCCTGTTTTGCCGACCGGGCGCCATGTTTGCCTTCGCGGATGTGTTCCATTTCCTCCCGAACAAACTCGCCGGCCTGAGTAGATGGCGATTTGCCTTCTCGTTTGTCTTCGCGCGCGCGTTCAATCGTTTCTTTCTCGGGCATATAAATCTTTCGCCGATCGCGCTGCCGATGGTCGGCACTATCGGTGGGCGACCCGAAAACAAAGATTCCAGATTCTCTGTTTTGTTTTTCAATCGCGACGGTAGGAGCTCCGAAAGCTTTTGCGAGCAGGCCGTCCCCTACAGAAAATTAGGAATGTTACGCGACGTCCCGTCGCCTTGGCTTTAAGGCGGCGAGACGCCGCTTCTACTCTAGAATCCGTGTAATTTATGGTGCAGCTCCGGAAATTCTTGACTGAAAAGCGCTTCGGAAGGTCTAACCGCTAATAGACGCGAATTAACACGAATTAGTTCGGGTTGCTCACCACAGAGATCACGAAGGACGCGGAGGCGGTTTGGCCGCAAAACCCTTTCTAACCTCTGTGATCCCCGTGAGCTCGAGTCCTGCGACAGCAGGACGGGCGGTTAGCTGTTGGCTGGATACCGGAAGTTTCGGATCGGGACGCTGACAACGTCCCCTACGACAAGATCACTTATTCGTGTTTATTAACGTTCATTCGCGGTTAACTTTTAATCACCATGATGAAACGAATTACTTTTTTGGCTGTGGCGGTCGCCGTTCTGTTCGGATTGGCGTTATCGGGCTGCGATACCAAGACGCGAGAAGATCTCAAGGCGAAGGCTGATGAAGCCAAAGAAAAAATCGAGAAAGAGGCGAAAGAGGCAAAGGAGGCTGCCGATAAACAGTTCGACAAAGCGAAGGAAGCGGCCAAAGACGCCGAGCCGAAGCTCAGGGAGTTTGGCGAGAAAGCGAAAGACGCGGCTAACGATGCGATCGATAAAACGAAGGAAGCCGCTGATTCCGCCGCGGATAAGTTGAGGGAGATGACGACGTCGAGCCCGACGCCGACTCCGTGATCGATTCGACGCCGGGGAATAACGCATTAAACGCGGCGATTAGTCAGCATCAGGTTTCCTACACCGCGACGCCGACGTTAACGAATCTCACATTCTTTAACGACACTTTCGGGAATAGTTATTCGAGGCTCGATAATGTATCCGTCACTGCGGTGCGGAACCACAGACCGTTGCCTGCATGGCCGCTTGGGATGAAGATGCTGGTTTATTGCCGGCGCCGGGAAATGTAGACGCGACATCCCGTAGCGCTGCAAAAAAAGCGGCGAGACGCCGCTTCTACTCCAACGATGCCCGCCCTTCCCAATCAGATATCCACGGTTAGCACCACAACAACTCGCGCAATACTCCATGGACTCCTCTACTCCATTGTCCCATTGCTGGTTAGGCTCGGCAATACGCGTCCACGCGGCGCAGATGATTGTAGACGCGACGTCCCGTCGCGTTGCTTAGGAAAAAAGCGGCGAGACGCCGCTTCTACTGCTGCGTTAGGCTTGGTGCAATACGCGTCCACGCGGGCCGACATACGGTGAAGCGTTGCGGCGGTCCGGAGAAAGCCGGCGGCCGGCGGCGATTCCGGGGATTTCGATGAAACGCCAGCTCAACCAGGCCAAGGGCGTAATCAAGGCGACCGAAACGATCGTCAGGCTCAACGAAATGAAAACAGCCGGGATGCCGGCATCGAGCAACCGCGAGACCTGACCGGGTATGGCCCAGAGTACAATGAGGGTGAGCGGGTGCAGCAGATAGAAGCTGTAGGAAATCCGCCCGTAAAAGCGAAACAGAGAAAGGTTTAATACGCGCGATAGGCGCGACGCCGGCGGTCCGTAGGCCAGCACCGCGATCAAGCCAGCGGCAGCCATGCACTCGGCAAACCGGGCCCATCTCGACATCGATCCCAGTTGTGATCGCGGCAAAAACAGCAGAATCAGCATGGCCGCGACGAACCACGGCAATTTGTTCCGCCCGATCCATTTGATGAGTCGCGGTCCGATCCGATGTAATCCTACCCCGGCCACAAACAGATAGAAAAATGTGACGTAGCTGCCGTGGGCGATCACATGCTTATATGGCCGGCTTACCGAAATCACCAGCAACAGAAAGGCGAGCAACACAGTAAATTTCCCGCCTAACCGTTGTTGACCGATGGTTGCGGCGAAGATCAGCGGAACGGAAATCGCCTCCACGGTTAACGACCACATTACCCCGTCAATCCGCCAGTCCATTAACAGCATATGGCGGATGATGCTGACCGGTTGGTAGGCTACGGCGCGGACGCCCGGAATCATTCCCCCAGTGGTCCAAAAGACGACGCAGAACAGGGAAATTGTGAAAATGATGGCCGGATATAATCGAAAGATTCTGCTGGTAAAAAAATGACGCGCTGCCGGTCCGATGCCGGCCGGTCCCCGTTCGATGGACGAAGCCAGGACGAATCCGCTGAGCACAAAGAAAATATTCAGGGCGGCGGCGCCATTATTGAGGCTCCGATGAATTTCGAACAGAGCGGCCGATATCGGATCAGACCAGCTTCGCGGATCACTCCACAGGGTATGCCGGCCGTTCCCGGTGCGCATCTGGGTGACATGAAAGCTTGCGACAATCAACGCGCCAATTCCGCGCAACGACTCCAACTCCGGAATAAATCCAATTTTGCCCGCGCTCTTTCCCTTGGGTTGGTGTTGCGCCTGGGTTCCCGCAAACTTGTCGTTAGGATGGTGCGGGTTGTTCGAGGTCGACATTCGGATCGCGAAGCAATGGCGCTGTAATGTTCGTGGCTTTGGCGTCCGGTGCACGTCTATTTTGCCGATGGGAAAAGCCAGCCGAGGCGGGGTGAGTTCGCCAGTGCCGCAAGATGCCGTGACGTCCAATGATCAATTGTTCAGACGCTGGGACGATTTATGGAGCCAGTCGGCGAAAATGCTGGCTCAAGGATTCCGATGCTTGGCCTCGAATTGTTCACGGATGAAAGAAGTAGCATCGAGAACCAGCAGGCTGGTCGGTTAGGGATTAGCTTGCTGCGGCAACCGAAATACCCCATCATGGACGCCCCTCCGGGAATTCATGCGTGGGAGAATCGATGGCATCAGCGGCTGGTTCAATTCGCGATTTTCGGCTGCGCTCAGTCTTTGCGCAGCCGGACTGTTTCTGGCCGGTGTCGGTTTGTCCGCGTCGGATTTCCGTCAGCCAAATCCTCGAAAATCGAATGTCCAGCCCAAACGGGCGGAAAAAATTTCACCGCCACTAACGGCCAACAGGCCAATTACTCCGCGCGACTTCGATCCAAGCGAGCCTCCCTGGATTGAGCTTTTCGGCGTTACCTGTGTCTCGGAGTCGGACTGCTGGGCGGTAGGAACACGCCGCAGCCACACCTTTACCGAGCATTGGGATGGGACGTCTTGGACCTTTGTATTCTCGCCGGACATCGACCCAGCTCATAACCACCATGAATTGTTAGCCGTCACTTGTAATTCCGCGACCGATTGCTGGGCGGTGGGTGCACGATCGGATCTTACCAGTCCGGCGATTTACACGCTGATCGAACACTGGAATGGAACGTCCTGGTCCATTGTCGATTCGCCTAACGCCCCATCAACTGTTCACAATCGGCTGAACTCCGTCACCTGTTCGTCGGCCTCCGATTGTTGGGCTGTTGGGTATTCAACAGTATCAGGCGGGGTTAGCACATTGATCCAACATTGGGACGGTAACACTTGGACGATCGTCTCTTCGCCTAACCGGGCTTCGGCAATTTACTCCTCTCTATCTGGAGTGGCGTGCCGTTCCGGTTCCGATTGTTCTGCCGTTGGCCACTCTAAGGTTTCTGCTTCGAGCAAAGAGCGCACCCTAATCGAGCATTGGAACGGTACAACATGGGAAATAGTTTCTTCGGTCGATCCGGATCCCGGGACGTGTCTACTGAATAGTATCGCGTGTCCTTCGCCGCCGCTGTGCTGGGCGGCTGGTTATGTCCACGACGGAAACGGGTTTGTAACACTGATAGAAAAATGGGACGGGAGTTCGTGGACATGGGTCTACCCGCCTGATGTCGGAAAGGAATCGAATTTCGGCCAGTCGATTGCGTGTAATTCAGCCGCCGATTGCTGGATTGTCGGTCACCATGATGATGAAGGACGGTTCATCGCTCATTTGAACGGGACAAGCGGCGCTGGAACCGTGTTCGCCTCGGGTTCCAGGCCTCCTGATCGTTTCAACGGCGTCGCGTGCGGTTCGGCTTCGAGTTGCTGGGCGGTTGGCGGTGGGTTCTTTAGCGGTGCTGCCCACATCGAGCATTGGAATGGAACGTCATGGAAGCAGTATCCGGTTGAGTCAATCGTTAGGATCGATGCGATCAATCGGTCGGCGAATTTCGTCATGATGATTGATGGCCATGGCCCGCCGAACATGCTGGTTGAATTGGATGCGGCAGCGGATCTCAGTTCATACGCTGACACAGTCGCGACTGTAATGACGGACGCCAATGGCGCATTTCACATCGAAGATACAACCGGTGAACCTGGGCCAGAGAGGTTCTACCGTGTCGTGTTGCAGTAGAATTTTTATTGCCCGCCGAGTGTAGACGCGACCCCCGTCGCGGTGGCGATAGCGAAAAAGCGGCGAAAAGTGCCAGTGCGTCGAACACTCGCCCCGGAGAGCTCCGGACTAGCTTCTACTTTGTATTCGCGTCCATTCGTGGTTTGTAGTGTCGAATCTGGCTTGGAGCGTTCGTATCCGGCTCAAAATCAGCGTAATCCGCGTCATCCGCGGTTGCTCGAAAGTTAAATTCCTTGCCCGTTGGGCGAAGTTTTTGCTTCTGTTGCGTAAGCACACGATCATAGGCTGATCGTCCGCTCCCTAAATGCAGAGTTACGTCGCAGATTTGATGGGCCGGGTTAAGGCGAAAAACCCCGCCGAACCGGAGTTTCATCAGGCGGTCGAGGAGGTGGCCGGGTCCCTGACGCTGGTGATGGATCGGCACCCCGAGTTTCGCAAAAACAAGATCCTGGAACGCATCATCGAGCCCGAGCGGGTCATCATGTTCCGGGTGCCGTGGCAGGACGATCACGGCGAAATGCACGTGAATCGCGGGTTCCGGATCCAGATGAACAGCGCGATCGGGCCATACAAAGGCGGTCTACGGTTTCATCCCACGGTTAACCTCGGCATTTTGAAATTTCTCGCCTTCGAACAGGTATTCAAAAATGCCCTAACGACGTTGCCGATGGGCGGCGGCAAAGGCGGCTCGGATTTTGATCCCCACGGCAAGAGCGATCTGGAAGTGATGCGCTTTTGTCAGGCGTTCATGTGCGAATTGTTCCGGCACGTCGGCCCGGAAACGGATGTCCCTGCCGGCGACATCGGCGTGGGCGCGCGCGAGATCGGATTTTTGTTCGGCATGTACAAGAAGCTAACGAACGAGTTCACCGGCGTGATGACCGGCAAAGGTTTGACCTGGGGCGGCTCAGTGATCCGGCCGGAAGCGACCGGTTACGGCGCGGTGTATTTCGCGGATGAAATGCTGAAAACGCGAAAAGAGGATTTGAAGGGCAAAGTGGCGCTCGTTTCCGGCAGCGGCAATGTGGCGCAATACACGGTTGAAAAATTGATCACGTTAGGCGCCAAGCCGGTCACATTGTCGGATTCGACCGGCTATATTTATGACGAGGAGGGTATTACCCGCGAGAAACTTGGCTTCGTGATGGAACTGAAAAATGTTCGGCGCGGCCGGATCTCCGAGTACGCCGACAAATTCAAAGGCGCGGTATTTACCCCGACTAACAGGCAGCTCGATCACAATCCGCTGTGGAATCATAAGGCGGAGTGTGCTTTCCCCAGTGCCACCCAAAACGAGATCAACGGCAAGGATGCTGCCAACATGTTGCGCAACGGGGTTTACGTCGTGTCCGAAGGAGCCAACATGCCGACCACGGTGGAAGGCGTTAACCAATTCCTCGAAGCCGGCATCTTATTCGGACCGGGAAAAGCGGCCAACGCCGGCGGCGTTGCCACCTCCGGCCTGGAGATGGCGCAAAACAGCATGCGGATCTCGTGGACGCGGGAGGAAGTGGACAACCGGCTGTTCAACATCATGAAGACCATTCATGCCACCTGCGCGCGCATCGCGGAAAAGTACGGGACACCCGGGAACTACGTGAATGGCGCAAACATCGCCGGTTTCTTGAAAGTGGCGAACGCGATGATGGACCAGGGGCTGGTTTAGGAACGGAAGAAGCAAACACCGAACATCGAACATCGAACGCCGAATTTCAGAGCGAGTATTCGTTAGGTGCCAGTCCGGCTCGGACCGCTAGGCGTTGACCGATTTAACCGCCCGCGCCTCCCGGCGCTAGAGAACCCCGAGGACACGGAGGAGAGGGTTTTACGAACAATCGGGTAACTCCACCGCGGGAGCGCTGGGTGGTGAAATAAACTATCTGCCGTAATCTGTGTAAATCTGTGTTCAACTGTGGCTAACATTAATCATGGTCATGAGACACGGGTTTGCGCTTATTTGGACGGCCGGCCTCGTTAGCATCTTAAACGTCGCCGTCGCCTCGGCGGCTGAGCTGTCACTATTTCAGCCTAACGATCTGAAATCCGATCTGGCGCTGGTGCGAAGCGCTTTGGAAGAAGCTCATCCGGATCTCTATCGTTATACCGAAAAAGCGGAACTGGACCGGGCATGGGATCGCGCCGCCGCCGGGCTCGATCATCCGATGACCGCGCTGGAATTTTACAACCACGTCGCGCCGGTGCTTGCCCTGGTTAAAGATGGTCATCTCGGCTGGTCGCACTCAGCCGAGGTCACAGCTTATCTGGACGAAATTCCAGTGCTGCCGTTAGGGGTGCGGCTGCTTGGGCGGAGGCCGATGGTATTCCGCGACCTGTCGAATTCAGGACCGAGTCTGGCCGGCTTCGAGATCGTGTCGGTCAATGGGACGCCGGCGGCTAAACTGGTCGAAGAAATGTGGTCCCGCCAGATGGGTGATGGCGATGTCGTGTCGTCACGCGGAAATGGGGTTGGCGCCGGCTTTGTCCGTCAGCTGGTGAGCGTGTGTAATCTGCGCCCGCCATACGAAGTCGTTTTTCATAGGTCGCAAGCAGACCGATCGGAGACCCGCCGTTTTGACGGAAGGCTGCCGGCTGACCTCACATCCTTCTGGCGAATGTTATGGCCTAACGATCCTGAAATGAGAAAGGAACGGCCGCCTGCAGAGCTTGAATTTTTGGATGACGGCCGGATCGCCAGGATGCGAGTCCCAAGCTTCGGCGGATCCGCGGCGGACGCTAAGCGGCGTGATCTGCGCGGGTTTTTTGCCGACGCCTTTGTGCAGATAAAAACGAAGCAGACGCAGGCGCTGATTATTGACGTGCGTGACAACGGCGGAGGCGAAGATGAGGCCGGGCAAATCCTGGCTTCGTATCTGATCGACAAACCATTTCGTTATTACCGCGACCTGACGGTGCGCGGAACTTCGTTCAAATTCGCAGACTACATTAGTTCGCCGGATCCGATTCCGGCTGAAATGATCAGCAAAGGCGAGGATGACCGATTGCACCTGACCGGTCATCCGAATCTTGGCATGAAAACGCCTCGCGAACCGGGGTTTTCCGGGAAATTATTTTTGCTCATCAATGGCGGCAGTTTTTCCACCACCGGCGAATTTCTATCGATCATCCGTTCCAAACGGCCGGCAACATTCATCGGCGCGGAAGCCGGCGCTGGATTTAGCGGCAATAACTCCGGTTTTGAACCGGCGATTACGCTCCCGGCAACCAAACTCATTCTTCGGATTCCGTTAGTCGGTTATTACCTTGACGTATCGACAAACTATCCGAGCCGGCGGGGAGTGCTGCCTGATAATGCAGTCCGATACTCGATCGACGAAATGATCGCCGGAACGGACAAAGAGCTGGAGCTGGCGCTCTCGTTGGCGCGAAAGGCGGGGGCAAGGGACTAATTTGGCCCAATTGTGGTAGCGGCGGCCTGTAACCGTCGCACTACCTCCAGCTGCCTGCTAAATCCCTGGGCGACATGCCAAGCAGCTTGCTCCGGGCCACTACTCGAAGGTAGAACATTCGATTAGCGCGACGGTCATCCGCCTCTGCGGCTACCGGCGCGACAGGTAGACCGCCGCCACACATCTATGGACCTCGCAGCCTGGTTAAACTTGATCTCAACGGTAGCGATCGTCGGTGCGCTGATCTTCACCGGTTTACAGGTACGAACCGCGAATCGCACGCGACACGAAACCGCGGCGATCACGGTAATCCAGACAACTCAAAGCGATAGCTGGACCCGGGCAATTGACTTACTGCGAAAACTGCCGGACAACGCGAACACAGCCAGTGTTCTTGCCGCAGGCCCCGAAGTCGAACGGGCGATTTTCGAATTCGGTGTGCGACTCGAAACCATCGGTTACATGGTCTTTCAGCGAATCATTCCGCTCCATGCCATAGATGATCTGGTGGGCGGCGTCACGTTCGTCTACTGGTCCCGAGCAAAACAGTGGATCGAAAATGTCCGCAACGAAACGGGAAACGCGAAGTTCCTGGAGTGGTCGGAATGGCTGGTGGACAGAATTGCCGAGCGTCGCAGCCGGTTAGGCCTTCAACCAGCGCATCTGCGGTTTAAAAGCTGGCGGGAGTAGGGGCGCGGGTGCCGTTGCAACCGCCCAACGCCCCCATTAATTTTCACCGCCCGGCCGCGCCGCGAATGCCCGAAAATCACAGAGCAGACCACAAAATCTTTTTTCCGATCAAAGCCTTCTCCGTGTCCTTGGAATCTCTAGCGCCGGGAGGCGCGGGCGGTTAGTGATCGACGCTTCAACGCCGAACCCCGAACGCCGAATTGGGAATGAGCAATCATGCTCTTGCTCTTACTCATGCTCATGATCAACGGTTTTAGGAATTCAGCATGAGCATGAGCATGAGCATGAGCATGATCATGATTGGGTTACGGATCTGTGTTTCATCTGTGTGAATCTGTGGCTACGATGACCGTATGACCTACCCAAAAAGCCCGAGAGAAATGGTCGGCGGCATGATGTACTTCGGCCGAATGCTGGATAAGATCCGCTTGCACGCCAAAGGCGAGTTGCCGCCGGAATATCAAAAAAATCTTGGCACGATGAGATCAGCCGATGGCATGTGCCTGAATTTTTTGCGGATCAACTACGAGGATCTGAAGAAGCGCGTAGCAGAGGGCGGCAGCGATAAAGAAATTCTGGAGTGGTGCTACGAAAAGGGGCGCCGGCTGAATCAGGGCGATCTGGTCGTTTGGAATGACTTCATGAACAAGTTCGGCTGGAATGATTTTGCAACACCGATGCTAACCGAGCAGAAGGACAAAGCTGGAATAACCGATCGCACCGACATTCAGACGATCGGACAATTCATCGACTGGGAAGAAGGAAGGCCGTGCGAAATGGTTACGAGCCAGCGGTAATCGCTTCGCTCGGCGACGCGAAAGCGCCCAATCCCAACCTCCAAGCACCAGGGAATCTTCAAAGGTCCAAACATCAATTACCGGGAAAGCATCAATAACTAAGCGCCAAGACTTGAAACGATACCGGCAGCGATTCGACTTTGTGGATTGGATATTCCCTGGGGTTTGGTGATTGGGACTTGGGATTTCCGGGCGAAGGCCGGTAATTCCTTGGGGTTTGGAACTTGGGTTTTGGGGCTTCTAGCGCGTAGCGTTAAATTCGATCGCCGGAATGTTTGTGACGATCTTTGAATGTGAGCTCGGCGATGCCGGATTTATCGAGTTCCCCCAGACCTTCTGCGATCATTCGGTCGTATTGTTCTTTGGTAGCGCGTGCCAGCGGCAGATCCAGACCGAGTTCGCGGGCCAGATCTAATGCGATGCCGCTATCTTTGGCCGCATGCGCCGCGGAAAAAAAGCAGCTGTGCTCGCGGTTTTGCATGTCTTCGCCGTCGGTTTGCAGAACCCGGGAGGCCGCGCCGGTCTGGCCAAAAATTTCTCGCAGCATTGTTAGATCAAGGCCCAGGGCCGCGCCCAATCCCAAGCCTTCGGCCAGTCCGGCGGTGTTGATATTCATCACCATGTTTACCAATGCCTTGACC
>DATFCK010000468.1:0-2144 GCA_035253185.1 Chthoniobacterales bacterium
AACGATTGTGTTTCGAATAGTGGCGCTCCCGCTGTCATTCTCGATCCCGCCGGTGCCCGGTCCTGCCACGCCGTTGCGAACCAGGCCGCTGCCTTGGCCACCCGCGCCGCCGGCCCCGGTGTTACTCCGAAATGTGCATGAGGTCAGGCTGAGAGTGCCCCGACTGAAAATGCCACCGCCTCCGCCGGGACCGCCATTTCCGCCAAAGCCGTTTGTTCCGGTATTCGAGCCGCCCGCGCCGCCGGTCGCGCTATTGCCTGCTAAAGTGCAGTTGACCAGGGCGACGGTGGAGCTGCTGTCGTTGTAAATCGCGCCGCCGTATGCAGCCCCGCCGGCGCCGCCGGAATTAAATGCTCCGCTATTAGCCGCGCCCAGACCCCCATCGACGCCATTGGAACTGAAGGTGCATCGCTCGAGAGTAAGATTGCCGCCAATGGTGTTTGCGATCGCGCCGCCCAGCCCAGGGCCTCCGATTCCGCCGGGCGAGGCGGCGTCGAAACCGAATGCGAAGTTGCCGATAAACGCACAGTCGCTCACCGTCAGCGCGGCGGCGTTAGCCAATCCCCCACCCGTCGCTGGCGACACCGACGTGCCGAACTGTGCGCCGTTACGAATCGTTAGTCCACTCAAACTACTGCTACCGGAACTGAAAACCAAAACCCGGCGCTGCGCGCTTCCGCTCAAGGCCAGCAGGCGAGCGCCCGGACCTTGCAGATGGATGTTGCTGGCGATGGCCGGTAAAGCTGAAGCGGGCGCGAGCGTTCCCGTGATGGCTTCATCAAAGGTAATCGTGTTATCGCCGGCAAGCGCGTTCGCCGCATTGATCGCTTCGCGCAGTGAGCAATCAATCGTTCCGCAGACGCCATCGTTGGTGTCAGTCGAAATCGTGACAATTAAATTGCCGCTCTGCGCGGTTTCGGTGACCTCATGCGCGCCGATGTCCGTTCCATTGGTGGCATTCGGGTAACCGGTAAAATCCACCGGCCGATTTTGGCCGCGTTGGTCCTGAGAAATCCCGAAAGCTGCGCCCCGATCGATCGCGGCGCTGCCGCGGGCAAGGGCGAAGGAACGGGTGAAGCCGCCGTGAAAATTGAAACTGCCTAACTTGGGCTCGGCATTGCTCAGGTCGCCAGTGGCGGTGAGGTGGCCCTGGCCTCCGGTATCGGAGAGATTGTAGCCGGCCGAAGTGAAGTTCCCGGCGAGCGAATTCATGATGACCGACTGGTGCAGGATCGTATTTCCAATGTCTACCGCTCCAGAGGCGTTGGTGATTGAACTGGAGGAGAGCGTGCAGCTTCGCAGCGTAAGCGTGCCGGCAGCGTCGTTATGAACACCGTTGCGCCAAAAAGTAGTGTTGACGGCATCGGCTACGCCGGTATTGGCCAGGCCGCCATTGTCGGGCATGTCGGCGCAGGTCAAATCATAACGCACGGTGTTGTCATAGATCGAGCAGGCCGAGAGACTGATAGTGGCTCGGTTAACGATACCCGCGCCGAGTAACGGCTGGCAGCTAGTTGAATTTACACTTAGGTTCAAGGACACGGTGCAGTCCAGAAGTGTCAGGCCGCCGTCGTTCAAAACGCCGATCCTGAACCGGGTGAACTCACAACGGCTCACAATCGCACTTGCGCCCTTTCGCACGGCCAGACCTATTCCCCGCCCGTCGAACGAGCCCAAAACACTGAGGTCGAACATCGAAACCAAGGTCCCGGTGATCTCGATTAGAGTAGAGCCATCGCTGCCACCGCGGAGCGTCAGATTTCCAGTCGGGTGACTGATTGTTAGGCGTTTATTAATCGTCAGCGTGCTTAGCAGGTCGATCGTTCCGTTTACCGAAAAAGTAATTGTGTCACCCGCGTTCGCGACCGCAATCCGATCCCGCAAGGAACCCGGCCCGCTGTCGTTGAGATTGGTGACAGTAAGCGTAGCCGCGGCTCCGGGTTGCTGAACAAGAAGGAACCCGACGGCGAGGAGCCCAAAAGTTTTACAAAACCGCCGAGCCGCAGATCTAGCCTTCATATTGTGACAACGTGTTCGTCTGCTGCCCCGCTTAGCGCAGAGTGCATTCAGCGGCGCCGCAGGTTCTTCGTTGTGATGGGCGGTGGTTGTGACGAGCAAGATTCCTCCGGCACTGAACCAACTTC
>DATFCK010000469.1:0-11267 GCA_035253185.1 Chthoniobacterales bacterium
GGAAAAAAATCGAAGACGGTTACTTCGAGAAACTTGGTGTCAACACGATCTGGGTGGCGCCGTTGAATCGAAATCCGAGCGTTGCCTATCAGGAATATCCGGAACCGCGCCGGTGGTACACCGGATATCATGGTTACTGGCCGGTTTCGTCCACCGAACTGGATCCCCACATCGGTTCGTCCGCCGATTTACAAGCCCTGGTTGAAGCCGCGCACGCTCGTAAGCTGAAGGTGATCGCGGACCTGGTGTTGCATCACGTGCACACCGAACATCCATGGTGGAAAGAGCACCGGGATTGGTTCGGCAATCTCGAACTGCCGGACGGCCGAAAGAATCTTCGGCTCTGGGAAGAGCAGCAATTTACGACCTGGTTCGAGCCCTATCTGCCGTCGTTCGATTTCTCAAAAGATGCCGCCGTTCGTGCCCTGATCGATAACTCGGTGTGGTGGTTGAACAAGTACAAGCTTGATGGATTTCGACTGGATGCAGTGAAACACATTGTTCCCAGCTTCTGGTGGAAATTCCGGGTGGCATTGCGCGAACAAGTCGAACAGAAAAGAAAAGCGCCGCTTTATCTGGTCGGCGAAACCTTCAAGGATCGCGCCGGCATCATGTCATTCGTTGGGCCTAACATGCTTGATGGCCAGTTCGATTTTCCGCTTTACGATCAAATCAAGGACACTTTTGGCCTAACCAGCGGTGGCATGAAAGCGCTCGATGACGCTCTGGCCGCATCCGAAACCGCCTACGGCAAACAGACGTTAATGTCTCCACTGGTCGGCAATCACGATAAAGGCCGATTCATGGCCTACGCCGATGCCGACCTGCCCGCAGCCGAAGGGGTCAAGGAAGAAGAGGTCGGTTGGAAAAATCCTCCCAAAGTCGATAACCCGGCAAACTACAAGAAACTCCAGCTGGCCCAGGCCTTCATGATGGCGATCGACGGCGTGCCAATGATTTATTACGGCGATGAAATCGGAATGACCGGTGCGGGGGATCCGGACAACCGCCGCGACATGCGCTTCGGCAGCGACGTTTCCACCGATGAACGTCGCGTGTTCGATAACTTCGCCAAACTTGGCGCCATCAGGAATGCGCATCCGGCATTGCGCTACGGTAGCCGGCGGTTGTTGCAGGCCGATCAGGATGTTTACGCGTTCGTCCGCGCGCATCTCGGCGACCGGGTCGTCGTCGCGTTCAATCGCGGGAAGTCAGACACCGAGGTCAATTTAGAAGTTGCGCCCGAACTGAGCGACGGCGATTACACCGAGCAGCTGAGCGGAACTAAAGTTCAAGTGAAGAACGGCAAATTGTCCCTTTTGATCCCCGCGCAGACGGCTGCGTTCGTCTGTCGTTCGCCGTAACACCGCGAACTGACGCGCGCAACCTGCCAGCAATGATCATTTACCACGATCCGCGGTGCACCGAATATTCCGCGCCCGGACATCCGGAGCGCCCGAAACGAATTTTGTCGACCGCTCCGCTGCTGCGAAAACGCCATCCCGACTGGCATTGGCCCTTTCCGGCGGCGGCAGATACGGCCACCCTGAAATTGGCTCACTCTCCAGATCACATCGTCGCGATCGAACAAAATGTGCACGAATTCGATGCCGATACGCCGGCGTATCCAAACATTTACCAATACGCCGTTAGTTCGGCCGGCGCCGCGATCGCGGCGGCAAGATCGGGCCTGGAGGGAAAAATCGCCTTTTCACTGATGCGACCGCCCGGTCATCACGCGACCCGCGATCGGGCCATGGGTTTTTGCTATTTCAGCAACATTGCCGTGGCCGCGCTGGACGCGCTTCGGCGTGGTGCAGACCGCGTCGGCATCTGGGATTTTGACGCGCATCACGGTAACGGCACCGAAGACATCGTTGCCAACAACGAACGGATCGCATTTGCCTCGGTGCATCAGTCCCCGGCGTATCCCGGCACTGGCCTAACGTCATTTGCGAACATTCATAATTTTCCACTTCGCCCATACATCAAGCGCAGCGAACATGTGGCGGCGACACAACGCGCTCTGGATGAGTTGTTAGCCGAAAAACCGGATCTGATCCTGGTGTCGGCGGGGTTTGACGCGTTTCGGGGCGATCCGATTACCCAAATGACGCTGGAGCCGGAGGATTTTGCGACCTTCGGGAAATGGTTGCGACAATGCAAGGTGCCAACCGCTGCAGTCCTGGAAGGCGGCTACAGCGACGAGCTACCGGAATTGATTGATGCCTTTCTAACCGCTTGGAGTGGAGAGTGAACGCGTTAACGCACCGGTGAACGGTTGACAGATGGCGCAAGTTTTCAACTTGCGATCTGCCCAAAGAGGCAGGTTGGAAACTTGCCCCACATTATCGGTTGAACTATATCGGCCCGGCAGGATTTGAACCCCCGACTTATGGCGCCACGGCCGCACCAAAGACACGCCGGTCTAACTCGCCTCGACCACGGCCGGACTTAACGTATCTCTCGCGCTGAATACCCTTGGACCACGTGGCAAATTGCTGAGGGTGGACTAACGTCCAAGGAATGCCGCCGCGGGTCGCTTTTGACGTCGAACACGGTGAGCTCGATCTGCGCCACGAGCTTATATATCGGATTCCTGTGGCGAGCTTCGCAGCACGTACACGTAATATCCAATAACAGAAGAAAAGAATATCGGGCCGGCGGGATTCGAACCCACGACCTCTTGAACCCCATTCAAGCGCACTACCAAGCTGTGCTACGGCCCGATTTTCAGTGGCGAACTATTCACCAACCTAAAGAAATCGCTACTGCTGAATGTCTGCAAATTTTCGCGTCAATTCGCGTGATTCGCGGCAAAACAATCTTTTGCGACGGTCATAGACCGCCGCTACAGAATGAGATGCTTAGCGCCGGGATCGTGGGATTACCAAATGTCGGAAAATCGACCCTGTTTAACGCACTGACCCGGACGCATAAGGCGCCGGCCGAAAATTACCCTTTTTGCACCATCGATCCAAACGTCGGTGTCGTTACCGTTCCGGATCAGCGGTTGGATAAGCTATCGGACCTGTCGAAGTCGCAGAAAGTCGTGCCCACCGCAATAGAGTTTGTCGATATTGCCGGGCTGGTAAAAGGCGCGAGCGCCGGAGAAGGCCTGGGCAATCAGTTCCTGAGTCATATTCGCGAAGTTGACGCCATCGTTCAGGTGGTGCGTTGCTTCGAAAATGCCGACGTGCATCACGTCAGCGGAAGCATCGATCCCATCCGCGACATTGAAGTGATCAATACCGAACTGGTGCTGGCCGATCTGGCATCGTTGCAGAAGCGACACGATCGTCTGCAAAAAGAAGTTCGTGCCGGAAACAAAGTTGCCAAAACGGAGAGTGCAGTGGCCGAGAAACTACAGCCGCACCTCGATTCCGGTAAACCGGCGATCACTGCCGATCTAACACCCGAAGAGAAAGTTGTGGCGCGCGAATTCTTTCTGCTCACATCCAAGCCCACCCTATTCGCGTGCAACGTGTCCGAAGCCGATCTGGCCGCACTTGCCAAAGGCGACGCTTCGACCCCGGCTGCGCGACATGTGGAGGCTGTTACCCAATATGCCCAGACCCATTTCGGCACCGAAGCGGTCGTTGTTAGCGCGCACATCGAGAGCGAACTGGTAGAACTGGGCGAAGACGAAGCATTGGAATATTTGCGAGGTCTGGGAGTAAAAGACAGCGGCGTCAACGAGCTGATTCGCGCGGTTTACCATCTTCTCGGGCTGCGCACTTACCTAACGACCGGCGAAAAAGAGACCCGCGCCTGGACAATTCATGCCGGCGATAAAGCACCGGCCGCCGCCGGCGTTATTCATTCCGATTTCGAACGCGGATTCATCGCGGCTGAGACCATTCACTACGACGACTTGATCGCCCTCGGTTCCTTTGCCAAGGCTCGGGAAGCAGGAAAATTACGGGTCGAAGGAAAGGAATACGTCGTTCAGGATGGGGACGTGATCACTTTTCGATTCAATGTCTGAAACCCTCTAGCGCGGTATATGACCGCCGAAATAGCGATTTAATCGACCGGCCCATTTTTGGGCAATTACGGGTGAACGGCATGATCTGCCGCGTGCAGGGAGCTGCGGATCCAAAGGTTGTCATCCTGAGCGAAGTCGAAGGACCTCGCCTACTTTCGTGACGTGATCCGCATATGAGGGGTCGGCGCTCCGCCCGAGTCGCGGTCCCGGCCGGGATGACATGGCTACGCTTGGAGTGTGCAGCGCACATGCAGAGCTTCGCATGTTGCCGATTACTCCCGACTTTTAGTATCAATCACAATCGTTACCGGGCCGTCGTTAACCAGTGCGATTTTCATGTCCGCGCCAAATTGTCCGCGCTTTACCGGACGTCCGGATTCCCGTTCCAGCACACGCAAAAATTCTTGGTAGAGCGGGATCGCCGTTTCAGGTCGCGCGGCCCGAATATACGAGGGCCGGTTTCCCTTCCTGGTGCTGGCGTGAAGCGTGAACTGACTGACCACGAGTAGTTCACCGTTAATGTCCTGAACCGACAAATTCATGACCCCGTTTTCGTCATTGAACACGCGAAGCCGCGAGACCCGCGCCGCAAGCCATTCAACATCATCCTGGCCATCTGCTTCCTCGATACCAACCAGGATGAGTAGTCCCGCGCCAATTGCCGCGTGCTCCCTCTGCTCAATGGTAACCGACGCTCGCGAAACTCGCTGGATGACGGCGCGCATGGTGGCGGACGCTGAAGCGTTAAACCGTTAAAGCGTTGAACCGGTGCATTGCCAAGCAGTTGTTTAGACTCGGCCGATTCAACGGTTCAACGATTGAACGGATCACATCAACGGCAGTTAGCTGCCGTTATACAAGATCCGGCCGCACTGTTCGCAACTAACGATTTCCTTGCTGGCTTTTACCGCGACGGACGTTGCCGTTGTCACTTTCATGTGGCACCCGGTGCAAACGTCATGCTCCAGCGCGACCACCGCCGCGTCCCCTTTGCTGGCGAACAGACGATCGAATCGATCCAACAAATCTTCATCAATCGTGCCGGCCAGATCCCCTCGCTCTTTTTTCAACTGCTCCAAACGCGTAGTCAGTGCCTTGGACTTTTCTTCCAAATCCGTTAGCTGACGCGCAATCGATTCTTTGGCTGCGGCCGCCTTTTTTTCTTCCGCAACGACTTCACCTTTCAAGGTGTCCGCCTGCTCCATAAGTTCGAGTTCCCGGTCCTCGATCGACGAGATTTCTTTTTCATAACGCTCGATCTCGTGACCGATGGCCTGAAACTCATCGTTCTTCCGGGTTTCATATTGCTGAGTTCGTAGCCTCGCGATGCTTTGTTGGCGGGTGCCGACATCGAGCTCGAGATTCTTGCGATCGACTTCTACCTGCCGGGCCCGTTGTTTCACTGATTCGAGCGCAGCAGCACTGGCCGCTAGCGCGGACTCGAGATTCTTCCGCTGCAGCGGCACAGTCCGGATCTCATTCTCGATCTGCCGGATCTTTTGCTGTCGATCCTGCAGGACGAGCAGCTGTTCCAGCTCCTGATGCACGGGCCGGAAGTTATTGGCTCACTCGCACCACGTCAATCACGCGAAATGCTGAGACTATCGAATGCCGCCAGCGCCTGCTCGGGGCGGGCGCGAACGCCGATGTTGTCGGTCAAGTTTCGCCACCGGACCGTGCCGGTGGAATCAACCAGAAATTCCGCCGGACGCGAGATATCGGACTTTTTTGGGCCGCCGCCGGGATGCAGCAGATCGTACTGCCGGATGACGTTCGTGTTCGCATCGGACAGAATCGGAAACGTCAAATGCAGTTTCTGCCGATGCCGCTTGCTCGCCTCAGGCTGATCAACCGTTATTGCCGTGACGCGAATGCCGCGCCGGTCAAAATCGGCCAGTCGGTGTTGGAAGCCCCGCAACTCGGAGCTGCAGAGCGGTCACCAAAATCCGCGATAGAAAATGAGCAACGCAAACCCGGGCTTACCGTTCGCACTGTTCGGGGCAATCAAATCTGTCAGCCCGATGAGTTTCCCATCCTGATCTGGCAGCCTAAAATCGTGTGCCTTTTGGCCGACTTGCGGCGTTCCGGGTGACGCCGGCGGCAATTGTTTCAACGTGAAAAAGATGATGAATGAGAAAAATACCAAGGCCAGAACGCTGACGAATGCGAAGATCGAGCCGAAGATCTTGCCGCGGTAAATCGCCGGTTCGCGATAAGCGCGTTTCAAACCGATGAAGAGAAATAAACCGCCGATCGCAAACAGTAGAAAATTAGCCCACGGAAAATCGCGAGTGACCGGAAATTGAATGAAGAACTCGTAAGTAAGAAAACCGGCGAGGGCAAAGAGGAAGCCCAGCCAGAGGGGCGCATTCCACTTTCGCTTCATCACTCGTTACTAACCAGGAATCTGAGGTATTGCAAGGGCCTGGCCCGACAGCGCTTATTGCTTGCGCTTTCAAGCCCTTATCAGATGATTCCGACCGAATGGCCACCGTCGAGCGAGGGAATCCGCCGATTGAATATCCCGACGTAGTCGGCGCGAGACCTACCAATCCACTGGCGGCTTCGTTTCGACCGTTCATTCCGGCGCGTGCCAAGTTGGCGGAATTAACACCCCTTCCGCTGATTGCTGGAACCGTGCTCGGCATCGTCTTCGGCGCCTCGTCGCTTTATCTGGTTCTGAAGGTCGGACTAACGGTCAGCGCCTCGATACCAGTCGCCGTGCTGTCGATTACCCTTTTCCGAATCCTGTCCAAGTTGGGGCTGCGGCGCGATGCCACCATTCTCGAAAACAACATCGTGCAGACTGCCGGCTCGGCCGGTGAATCCATCGCGTTTGGTCTCGGTGTCACCATGCCCGCAATCATGATCCTGGGATTCGATCTCGAGATCACCCGGGTTCTGCTGGTCGCGCTCCTGGGTGGCTTGCTCGGAATTTTGATGATGATCCCGCTGCGCCGCGCGTTGATCGTGGATCAACATGGTCTCCTTAAATATCCCGAAGGAACCGCCTGCGCCGAGGTCCTGAAGGCAGCCGCGTCAAAGGAATCGCTGGCCGTAGCCGACCAGACCCACACCACGACTGACGCGGAGATTGTTAACGAAGAAGCGGCTGGGGGCGGCAAGGTAATTTTCGCCGGATTCGGCATCGGCTTCCTTTATTACGCGATTGAAAAAACGTTTTACGCCTGGAAGGAAATCCCCGCGAAAGTGTTTGGGCCACCGTTCAGGGGTGGGTCGGTTGAACTGGAGGCCAATCCTGCGCTTCTTGGCGTCGGATACATCATTGGACCTCGCATCGCCGCATTAATGTGCGCGGGAGGGGTTCTCTCATACCTGGTGCTGATGCCCGCGATCAAATTTTTCGGGGAGCACATAAGCGGGATCGTCCCCCCCGGAAACATGCCGATCGCCGACATGACTCCGGACGATCTGCGAAACTCCTACGTGCTCTACATCGGCGCCGGAGCGGTCGCCGCCGGCGGAATCATCAGCCTGGTCCGGTCGTTACCCATCATCTGGCACGGCCTAAAGGCAGGCCTCGCCGATTTGCGCGGTCATCACGGCGCCCGCGCTAACGCGCCCCGCACCGACCGCGATCTTTCGATGAAATTTGTGGTAGGCGGCGTTATCGCCTTGCTGCTGGCCATCATCATCGCCCCTCAGCTGCACCTGCGATGGAATCTGATTGGCGCGCTGTTGATTGTCGGCTTTGGATTCCTGTTCGTAACGGTATCGTCGCGCCTAACCGGAGAAATCGGCTCCTCGTCCAATCCGATTTCGGGCATGACGGTCGCGACGCTTTTGCTGACCTGTCTGGTTTTCCTGGTTATCGGCTGGACCGGACCGCATTATTTCGTTACCGCGCTTTCCATCGGCGGCATTGTGTGTATCGCCGCGTCTAACGGTGGAACCACCTCTCAAGACCTCAAGACCGGGTTTTTGGTCGGTGGGACTCCCAGGTTTCAACAGATCGCCATTTTGTTCGGCGCGCTGTTCTCGGCGTTTGCGTTAGGTCCGGTGCTGTTACAGCTGAATCAGGGATCTACGGTTTATGTACCGGCGACCACGTTTGAGGCCCTGCCTAACCAGGTGGGCTCACCTCCGGGCATACCGCTACAGCCGTTCGACGAGAAAACCAGACCGGCTAACGACACATTTCGCCTGCTCCATCTGACCGAGAAAATGCCTGCGGTCGACGGCCTGCAGCCGGGCGAATATTTGGTCGCTAACGACGGCAGGGTGGCCTACAAAGTGGAGCGAAACATTGCGCGTGATTTGCGCGCACCCGCGAACGAGCTCGGGAAGACCGAAATGGTAACGGGACCGCAGCGGGCGGCGGACCAGAATCAATATCGCGTCTGGCAGAGAACAGATCCTTCCGGCGGCGCAACCAAACGCTACCTGGTCAACGATCAGGGCGTGCCGGTCTACCTGGTAGATCCGGGCATCAATGGCACCCACAAGCTCCGGCCTGATGGCACCACTGTGACTAAGTTTGATGCGCCCAAAGCGACGCTGATGTCCTACATCATCAAGGGAATTTTAACCCAGAAACTGCCGTGGGCGCTGGTGTTGTTAGGCGTCATGATCGCCATCGTGCTTGAAATGAGCGGCATTCCGTCCCTCGCGTTCGCGGTCGGTGTTTATCTCCCGCTGTCCTCATCCAGTCCGATCTGGGCTGGTGGAATGATACGGTGGCTGGTCGACCGATATCTACGCGTAAAATTTCGCCACCAAAACATGTCAGAAATCGAATTGACCGCCGAAGGCGATAAAGGGCCGGGCGTTTTGCTGGCCTCCGGCTATATCGCAGGCGGCGCGCTGGCCGGGATTCTTATCGCTATTACTCAGGGCAGTCCGGGGCGGTTAGGCAACCGTCTGGCCGAAATTAACCGGTCGCTTGAAGAATGGGCAAACGCCCACAATCCATTCTTCAATGGCACCTATGCGGACCTGCTGGCCCTGATTCCATTTGTCGGCCTTGCCGTTGTGCTTTACCTGGTCGGCCGCGACAAGTTAATGACGGTTAGGCCAACGCACGGCAAGGTGGTTTAAACCCTCGCCCTCACCATTCCGAGAATCCACCGGTACAGGCCCAGCGCGATCACGGCAAACGCGATCCCACCGATGAATTTTCCGGCCAGCGCGAAGCCTGGCCCAACCAGCGCCAGTGGCGCGTCCTTTCCCGAAAAGACGATTATCGCCGAAATTACCACGCCGATGATGCCTTCGCCGACGATCAGGCCGGACGCTAAAAGCACACCCAGCTGTTTTGCGGCTTCAGGCCTGGCACTACGATCAGCGCGTTTCTCATACAGCCAGCCGGCGATGGCGCCCACTACAATCATCAATGTGCTTTGCGTCGGCAGATAAATTCCCAACCCGACGGCCAACGGCGGAACGCTCATGTGTTTGGTCGTGCGCGTCAGAGTTTCATTCAGAATAATGATCGCCACACCGATCATGGCGCCGATTTGGATGAGGCTCCAATCGATGTCGGCGGCGATCACCCCGCGTCCCAACGAAGAAATCAAACCGGCTTGAGGCGCCGGCAGTGGGTTCGTACGAGCTTCGGCCCCCGGCGCCCCGACGAACCCATACGCCTGATTGACCAGGTCGAGGACGGGTGGAATCACAAGTGCGCCGGCGATGACGCCAAAGATCAGGGCCACTTGTTGTCTCCAGGGTGTCGCATTAACCAGCTGACCGGTCTTGAGATCCTGGAGGTTGTTATTGGCAATCGCAGCCACGTTGAAAATGACCGCAGTGGTAAACAGCGCGAATGCTATCAGCGCTTTGGCCGCTTCCGGCCCGACGTAAGGTTTTACCCCGAGCACCAGGAGTAATGCCGCGCCAATCACCACCAGAATGCCGATGCCTGACAACGGACTATTGGATGAACCGATCAGGCCGGCCATGTACCCGCAGACCGCGGAAACAAAGAAACTCATCAGGACGATGTAGGCTACACCGCCAATGATCAACGTCGGCAGATGACCGCCCAGGCCGCTCGAGTTGGCAAAATCGCCTAACAACCACCCAATCGGGGCCATGCAGACAAGGGTGACGACCGCAACAATGCCGATCGGAATGTCGCGCTCCGTGATCGGCAGGGTGTCGCCCTTCCCCGCTTTGCGCGCTCGTTGCGCCGCGATGGCGCCGGCCAGTCCGCTGGCGACCGGCTTCACCAGTTTCAAAAGCGTCCAAATCGCGGAAACGCCGATCGCGCCCGCCCCGATAAAACGCACTTTGGTGCTCCAGGTTGTGCCGGCAATTTGAGCAGCCGCACTCGTCACGTCACCGGCTAGACCGGAATAGTACGGCACTCCCCAACCCCATCCGATCAAAGCGCCGATCAGCATCGCAATGCCGACCGACAACCCGACCAAATGACCGATGCCGAGTAGAGCGAAGGATAAAAAGAAATCATAACCGCTCACCGATCCCCGGCGCCCGATCCGAAACGTTTGGGCTACGTCCGCCGCGAATATTTGGGTTTGAACGATCACCGCGAACACCGCGGCAACGATTGATCCCCAGAGCACGGCCAGCAGCCCGGCCCGGCCATGTTCAATGTCCGCCGCCTCTTTCGAGTCGCCGCTGCTGCCGACTTTAAGCACCTCAGCGCACGCGACGCCTTCGGGATACGGCAAATCGGAGTTTGTAACCAAGGCACGACGCAGGGGGATGGAATACATCACGCCCAGAACTCCGCCGAGGGCGCAGATCCAAAACGAGGTCCAAAATGGAAACTCGGTCCACCAACCGATCATGATCAAACCGGGTAAAACGAAGATGATGGAAGAGAGCGTGCCGGCGGCTGACGCGACCGTTTGCACAATGTTGTTTTCCTGAATGGTGGACCCTCTGAAATTGCGCAAAATCGCCATCGAAAGCACCGCGGCGGGAATCGATGTCGAAAACGTTAGGCCGGCCTTGAGGCCGAAGTAAACGTTGGCGGCAGTAAACACCAACGTGATGATGATTCCGATGATTAGTCCGCGAACGGTAAGTTCCTTGTTCATATCGATGGGACCGGAAACGGTCGAGGCGAGCGGAGGATAAAGGGAAACCGCGGAGCGGGTCAAGCCGCCCTGTAGCGGCGGTCTATGACCGTCGCACTGAAGCCGCAAAGCAACTCAAGGTTGTCATCCCGAGCGCAGTCGAGGGACCTCGCATACTTGTGTGACGTGTTCCGCATTTGAGAGATCCCTCCGCTTCGGTCGGGATGACATGGCTTGTTTGGGACGCGCCGGCGTTTGCAAGGCACTAATTG
>DATFCK010000470.1:0-3999 GCA_035253185.1 Chthoniobacterales bacterium
GCCGTTGCCGATCGGGACGATAAGTCGCCGGTCTGCGAGTAGACTGTGAAAATTCTGCGGCGACAATGGCGGCCTGTCCGGGTTCGGCTTCCTGCGACCCGGTTTGACCTTTTTTCCGCTCGACAAAACACGCATCAAGTCGGAAAATGGCGTGCTCAGGTGCTCGAGGCGAATTGGCTGGGGCCCCGTAATTTACATTTCTACCCCCACTCAGTTGTAATCTGAAGAAAACGCCCCAAGCGCTCTGCGCACTTTTTTTGTCCTGACCTCCCAGTGAAACGCAAGTCACCGTCTGCTGCTTTCTCTAAACCGCGGGCCCTGCTGACTTTGCTGCTTTGCGGTGGAGCCGGATTTTTCGTGGTCGCGCAGCCGGACAACACTGCCAGGGCTCCTCAGGCGGGGGCTGTTCTCGGTCGCGGTGAGGTCATGCGGTTTTTGGCTGCGACTTCGCACAATCGCGATCTTCGCGAGCTCCCTTACCTCGCGCCGGAAAAGGAGTATGAGCCGGTGCGTCGGATGCGACACAAATTTCCACGCGGGGGGACTCGGAAACAGTCCGATCCGGCGAAACCGGTAACTGAGGCAGCCCAGGCACCTGCAATTCCTTCACCCATCACTTCCTTCGATGGATTGAATTCAACTCAGAGCGGTTGCCAATGTCTCCCCCCGGACACGCATGGAGACGTTGGGCCTAACCACTACATTCAGAGCGTCAATTCTTCGATCAAGATATTTGATAAGTCCGGCAACGCCCTCAATGGCGTTAACGGCACGACCTACAACTCGTTTTTTTCGCCGATGGGCGCGGGGACGCCGTGCGGCACCGGCCAAAACCAGGGCGATGGATTCGTGTTTTACGATCATCTGGCCGACCGCTGGGTAGTAAGTGATTTTGCGTTTCCCGATAACGGGAACACGAATTACCAATGTATCGGGGTATCCAAGACTAACAACCCGGTGTCCGGCGGATGGTGGTTGTACGCCCTGCAAGTCGACCCGACGCATCCAACATGGATCGGCGATTATCCGAAATTCGGTCTTTGGCCCGACGCTTATTATTTGTCAGTAAACTTGTTTGATGCGAACTCGAACTTCCAGGGCGTGAGAGTCTACGCGTTGCCCCGCGCGGCAATGCTGAATGGCACCGGGGCGCCAACCAATGTGGGAGCGATCAGCTTTCCTATCACCGCGGCTACTCTAGGCGATATCTACAGTCTGGTGCCGGCTACGTTCCGCGCCGGAAATCCGCCTCCGCCGGGAACGCCCGAGTATTTCATGGCGATCAATAGCTCGGCAACCGCCGGCACGGTGGAAAACCAGGTCTTTGCCTGGCGGTTTCATGTCGATTTTGCGACGCCGGCGAACTCAACATTTGGGGTGGGAGCCGGGCATACGCCTAACGGTATTGTAACCGTCGATGGCTTCGTAGATGCGTTCGTAGCCGACACGACGCAGCTGGTGCCGCAGCTGGGAACGTCGGTGCCTCTTGATACTCTGGGTGATAAACTGATGACGCCGCTGGTATACCAAAACCTGAACGGCACCGAATCACTGTGGGCATCACATACGATTAATAACAATCAGAACGGCACTGGGCCGACCGCCATTCGATGGTACCAGTTCAACGTCACCGGCAGTACCATCCCGGCGACTCCGATGCAGCAGCAGACTTTTAACAACGGCGGCGACGGCTACTGGCGTTTCATGCCGAGTATTGGAGTCGACTCGATGGGAAACATGGCCATCAACTATTCGACCTCCAGTGCGTCGACAAATCCGGCGATTAAATATGCCGGCCGTCATGTTTGCGATCCGCTGAATACGCTGGCGCAGGGGGAAACAGTTCTGGTGCAAGGAGCGGGGCATCAGACCGACGACAGCGGCCGGTGGGGTGACTACAGTGCGATCAGCGTAGATCCTGCCGATAACATGACATTTTGGCTAACGAATGAGTATTATTCCGCCACCAGTGGCGCCGGTTGGAACACGCGGATTGGGAAATTTAAGTTTGTAAACGCGCCGAATCCCGCGGCCGATGCGGCGACGGTGACGGCGGATAATTGCAACTCGAGCGGGACCGTTGATCCTAACGAGTTCGTTACCGTCAATTTTACGATCAAGAACCTTGGTTGTATGCCTACGGCGAATCTGGTCGCAACTCTGCAATCCAATGGTGGGGTCACGAATCCAAGCGGCCCTCAGACCTACGGAGTCATTGCCCCGGGTTCCAGTGTCACCAAGTCATTCACATTTACGGCCGGGAATGTATCCTGCGGTTCGGCGATCACGGCGGCACTGCAATTACAGGACGGCGCCACCAACTTCGGCACGATTAATTACACCCTGTTCACCGGCAGCCCCGCCATCGCGTTGTCGGAAAATTTCGACGGCGTGACAGTTCCGGCGCTGCCGGCCGGCTGGACTACCGCCAACGCCATAGGTTCGGCTCCCTTCTGGATCACGACCAATGGTGCGCCTGACACCAGCCCGAATGCTGCGTTCGTTGACGATCCGGCAGGGGTCAGTGATAAGCGACTCGATAGCCCTGGCATCGCCATCACATCTACATCCGCCCAGATTAGTTTCCGGCAAAGTTACGGCTTCGAGGCGTCCGAAACGACCAGTTTTGATGGCGGCGTTCTCGAAGTCTCTTCGCCTAACATCAATGGCGGAGCTTTTACCGATATCACCAACGCCGCGGTCGGCGGAAGTTTCGTGACCGGTGGATACAAATCTGCGATCTCCACCGGGTTCAGCAATCCGATCGGTGGCCGCCAGGCCTGGACCGGCACATCGGCTGGATACATTACCACCATCGCCAATCTGGGCCCGAATGTGGCTGGTCAAACCATCAAACTGCGGTTCCGAATGGGGTCGGATTCGAGTACCAGCGGGATCGGGTGGCGCGTTGATACTCTAAAGGTTGTTGGCGGATTCGTGTGTTGCGGTGATCCGGCCCGAATCGAGGCGGCCGCGCCGGTGGTCGTGAACGCGGAGAACTTCAGTCCACCGAATAACACGCCTGATCCGGGTGAAACGGTGACCGTTAGCCTGCCGGTGATTAACGTCGGCGGCACCAGTACCACCAATTTGATGGGAACATTGCAAGCCAGTGGGGGAGTAACGAATCCGAGCGGAGCGCAAACCTACGGCGCGGTTGGAGCCAGCCAGACCGCTTCAAAACAGTTCACGTTTACTGCAAACGGGGCCTGTGGAACGAATCTTACCCTGAGTCTTGCCCTTCAGGATGGTGCCACCAATTTTGGAACGGTGACTTATACGGTGAGAATTGGGAATGTTTCCCAAACAACGGCCACATTTAGTAACGCAGGTTCGGTCACCATTCCCGGCAGCGGTTTCGGCGCCACGACCGGAGCACCCGCCAATCCGTATCCCACCAATATCGTGGTTTCTGGCCTAACCGGCACCGTTTCAAAAATCACGGTTGCCTTAAAAAATCTGTTTCACACGTCGCCGAACGAAGTCGATGCATTGCTGGTTAGTCCATCGGGACAGGCATTTATCCTGATGTCCGATGTGATCGGCAATGCGGATTGGAACAACATCAGCTACACATTTGACGATGCGGCTGCGAGCTTGCTTGCCAACATCAACAACACTCCTGCTTCAGGCACCTTTCAACCCACGAATTACGGTACCGGGGATGCATTTCCGGCGCCGGCGCCCGCAGCAGCGACCCACCTCAGTCCGGGCACGGCCGGCGCGGCGACGTTAGGCAGTGCGTTCAACGGAATCAATCCCAACGGGACCTGGAAACTGTATCTGGTCGATGATTTGGCCCCCGGCAATAACGTTGGATCGATGAGCGGTGGCTGGAGCATCACCATCACCACTTCAACCGCGACTTGTGCGACCGGAGCGCCGGCCTTTACCAACGGGCCGCCGCCTTCACCGGTGATCGTCGGAACGCCCTATAGTTTTGTTTTTACTTCCGCAGGCATTCCACCGGTAACGTTTAGCCTAACCGGCGGAGTGTTG
>DATFCK010000471.1:0-2787 GCA_035253185.1 Chthoniobacterales bacterium
AGTTGATGATGCGCACCCCGCGCCGCGTTTTTTGAAGTCGCTCGGCATCAAGCAAATGATGCGTCTCCGGCGTCAGCGGGGTGTGGAAAGAAATAAAATCAGCCACCGCTAAAAGATCATCCAGCTCGTCAACCAGCTGAACCTGGAGACTGCGAGCGCGCGCTATCGAAAGATAAGGGTCGAACGCAAATACCCGCATGCCGAAGGCGATTGCGCGCCGGGCCAGTTCACTCCCGATTCGTCCCATTCCGATTACGCCTAACGTCTTGTCGTAGAGCTCAACTCCCTGAAAAGGAGTACGGCTCCAACTTCCGCTTCGGACGCTGGCATCAGCCTGCGGAATCCTGCGCGCTACGCAGAGCAAAAGAGAAAAGGCATGTTCCGCGGTGGAAACAGTGTTACCGCCCGGCGCGTTTAGCACGACGACGCCGCGGCGCGTGGCGGCGTCCACATCGATGTTATCCACACCCACACCGGCCCGCCCAATCACGCGCAACGATTTTCCCGCTTCGATAATCGGGCCGGTCACTTTGGTTTCGCTGCGCACGATGATCGCGCTGAAATCTCCGATCAAATTCTTGAGGTCACTCTCGCTCTGACCAGTCTTAACGACTACGTCGAGGGATTGATCGCGCGACAGTTCGTCTACGCCACGCTGCGAAATAACGTCCGCCACAAGGATTTTTGGCTTGGTCATGGATGAGTCGGAAGGTTCATCGGCCGGGGCAGGCTGGCAAACGACGTGACAGTTTCGTGGTGACGACTCAGCAAGTGCGCGGCCAACTTGGAGGGTGTACTATGCCGGAGGCATACCGGAGATTAGCCGATGGCGCAAGCCACCGGGAGTTAATGTGCAAAGCAACCTGCCCCGGCATGGTCAGCGGAAACCAATCGCGTTTGGCGAGAGCTAGTGGAAGCACCTAAATTTCCTCCCGCCCCCAGGGGCGGGGAGTTATTCTGGAGGGAATAAGTCCGGTGGCTTTCGCCACCGGCTAAGTTTCGTCGTGCCTTCGGCACTGACTAAATCAGCCAGGTGGCGAGGCCGAGAAAGACCGCCAGAGTCGACACATCAGTGATTGTCGTTAGGATGATACTGGAAGCGTTGGCCGGATCGACGCCCATTTTTCGCATCAGGATCGGAATCGACGCTCCAAACAAACCGCTGATGATACAACTGCCGGTCATGGCCAGAAAAACGACCCCGGCCAGCCTCGTCGCGGCAGGACTTTCCTGAATTGTCGCGAAGATATACATCCCAATCGCGGCCACAACCCCAGTCAATGCGCCGTTAACGAAACCGAGGAGCGTTTCTTTCACCACCACGCCTAACTCGCCCCCCGCCTTCAATTCACCGAGAGTCATTCCGCGCAAGGCGAGCGCCAGCGTTTCGCAGCCGGTATTCACGGACTGACCAATAAGGACGGGAAGGAAGACCGCCAGCGCGACATACCGATCGATCGTATGCTCGAATACGCCAACCACCGCGGCGGCAATAAAACCGAGCAGAAGATTGCCCTGCAACCACGGATGACGAAGCCAGAAACTGCGTAACCACGGCGTGGTTAACCGTTCCTCCCTCTCCACCCCGACCATGCTTCCGGCCTGAAGGCTCAGTTCGACCGTCTCGGCTTCGAATAACATCTGACCCCGGACCAACCCGACAAGCCGGCCGTCGTCCCGATCGCAAACCGGATAAACCGGATAATGCCGGACCATGGTTGCACGCATGGCTTCCAAAAGCGGCATCTCAGGCGTTAGGTAGAAGGGATCTGCGATCATCACCTCGGCCAATGTTTGCCGCGGCTGAGCCAGCAGCATCTCACGCATGGCCACAACGCCGCGCAGGCGCGATTCCTGATCCACCACAAAAAGGTAGGTGATGAACGCTCGTTTGACGAAGTGACGCAATTCCTCAGTTGCGTCAGCCACAGTCGTTTCGGGGTGAAACACGGCCAGCGCCGGTTCCATCATGTGACCAACACTTCCTTCGGGATAACCTTCATTGCGCACCCACTGCTGTCGGGTTTGCGAGTCGGCGGCGGCAATGATTTTCTGCCGGTGCGCATTGGGGAAACGCTCGAGAACGTCCTGGGCCAGGGCGGGATTTAACGCCACCAGCATCTTCGCGGTGAATTCCGGCGGGTAATCGTCCAGCATCGCGGCAGCCTGCTGCGGTGAGCGAATAACCAGCTGGCGCAACAGTTCCTCCGCGCTGAGCTCAGACTTTGGAGGCTCAAAAACTTTGGCGTCAGACATGGCCTGACATTGAGCTGAATTTTGCGCCTATCGCAAGGGCGGCGACAACAAATTTGACCAACAAAAGTGCCCTGGCTCACTTACACGTGATGTTTTGTTAAGCGGAGGTCAAACACTTCAAACGGTTGTCATCCCGAGCGCAGTCGAGGGATCTCGCCCACTAGCGTGACGTATTCCGCATATGTGAGATCCCTCCACTTCGGTCGGGATGACATAGCTATGCTTTGGATGTTGAACCGCTGAAAATGCTCGGATTGTCCGAACTAGTTGGCGACTTAACCAAAAATCACCAGCTGGATACTTTCCGGCAACTGCTGAGCCACGTTGGTGGCCACGCTTCCGCGCAGCAATTTCACCATACCATGACGTTGGGTCGCGCCGATGATCAGAAAATCGACGCCTAACGTCGCGGCCAGATCGAGGATGGTAGTCGAGGCGTCGTCGCTGACCGCGTAAACCGGTAGCACCGAAAGATTTCGTTCGGCGCCCCTTTTTAACATGAGCGACATGATGGCGTTTGCTTCGGGATCT
>DATFCK010000472.1:0-10910 GCA_035253185.1 Chthoniobacterales bacterium
CGGTGTGGACCAAACAATTCATGGATAAAGAATGGGCATTGTGCAGACCAGGCCGGCGAATGAGACAGTTTCGCCAACTGTCGCCCTGTGTACGCCCAGCGCTCAGCCTTGTCATCCCGACCGAAGTGGAGGGATCTCCCAAATGCGGAGTGCGTCACACAAGTAGGAGAGATCCTTCGGCTTCGCTCAGGATGACAACATTAGGGGGTTCACAACCTCCGGGGAAAACGATCGATCTCGTTAGGGGTGCCTTCGACTATCTGGAAGAAACCTCGTTTCGCAGCCGGAAACGAATCACGAATTATGGATAAAGAATGGACATCAAATCCGCGCTGGAAAGGCGTGCAGCGAACGTACTCGTTCGCCGACGTAAAACGCCTGCAAGGCAGCCTAACGATAGAGCACACCCTTGCCCGCCGCGGCGCGGAAAAGCTGTGGCAACTGTTTCAGACCGAGGATTTCGTACCGGCTCTCGGCGCCCTAACCGGCAACCAGGCGGTGCAGCAGGTCCGCGCGGGATTGAAGGCGATTTACGTGAGCGGCTGGCAGGTGGCGGCCGACGCCAACCTGGCCGGACACATGTATCCCGATCAAAGCCTGTATCCGGCGAACAGCGCGCCGATGCTGGTCAAACGAATCAATCAGGCGCTCCAACGAGCCGACCAGATCGCCCATAGCGAAGGCGAAAGCGCTATCGATTGGTTTGCGCCGATCGTAGCCGATGCCGAAGCAGGGTTTGGAGGGCCCCTGAACGTGTTCGAGTTGATCAAGGCAATGATCGAAGCCGGCGCCGCGGCGGTGCATCTCGAGGACCAACTGGCGAGCGAGAAAAAATGCGGGCACATGGGCGGCAAAGTTTTGGTCCCTACCCGTAACGCGCTTACTCATCTTACCGCCGCGCGTTTGGCGGCAGATGTTTCCGACGTCCCGACGATCATTATCGCCCGGACGGATGCAAACGGAGCTTCACTTCTGACCAGCGATATCGATGAACGCGACCGGCCTTTTTTGACCGGGGACCGGACCGCCGAAGGATTTCATCGCGTTCGCGCCGGAATCGATCAGGCCATCTCCCGCGGGATCAGTTACGCTCCGTTAGCCGACATGATCTGGTGCGAGACATCGGAACCTAATCTGGCTGAAGCAAAAAAATTCGCAGAACATGTCAGGGCGGAATTTCCGGATAAGCTGCTGGCCTACAATTGCTCGCCGTCGTTCAACTGGAAGAAGAAACTCGACCGCGCGACGATCGGGAAGTTCCAGCGAGAACTTGGTGCCATGGGCTACAAATTCCAGTTCGTTACCCTGGCCGGATTCCACGCGTTGAATTACAGCATGTTTCATCTGTCGCGCGGCTACAAGGAACGCGGCATGGCCGCTTACTCGGAGTTGCAGGAACAGGAGTTTGCCGCCGAGCCGTTAGGCTACACCGCGACCAAACATCAACATGAGGTCGGCACCGGTTATTTCGATGACGTGGCTCAGGTGATTTCCGGCGGCGAAAGTTCTACCACGGCGCTGACCGGCTCGACCGAACAGGAACAATTCTGAGCGCAGCAAACCTGGCCACGGATGAACCCAGATAGCTACCGATTACGCTATCGTGGCAGCGCGGGTTTCCAAGCCGGCGGTATGGCCGATTTCCAGGTCGGCCGGGGGTGGCGTTAACCTTGCGGGTTGAGGGAACCCGCGATACAGCAAGCGTCGAAGCCTGCACCGCGGTGCGGCGGCAAACCCTCCGCTAGATTGATCCGGGTAAAATCTGTGGCGATAAAAGCAACGCAACCTTCCGATTCACCGCCGTTAACCGGCGGCAAACTGGCGGCCGGCTGCGCCCACGCGGTTCGGGACGCATTTGCCGATTACGAAAACAAATTCCAGGAAATCACCAAGCGCGCGCGGAACCGGTTTCTGGCGCGCGACTGGCAGGGATCATTTGATGATGCGGCCGCGCGGTTGCGGTTTTACACCGACGTTCTGGACGCGCTGGTGACCCGGACAAAGACGTTGTTGGGCGATCGATTATGCGATCGGAACGTCTGGACCGCGATCAAGGCGGTTTACTCATCGTTGATCGTTAATTCCCCCGGCTGGGAAATCGCGGAGAGTTTTTTCAATTCGCTGACCCGTCGCATTTTCGCGACCGAGGGCGTTGATCAGACCATCGAATTTGTCGATACCGATTTCGATTTCTCAGCCGGTGCCGGTCCGGCGGCGCGGTTCTGCTATCGCGGAGGGTCGCTGACCCGCCTGATCGTTCAAGGCCTAACCACTTCCGGTTCCGAACCGTTCGAATTGAAATATTGGGACGATCTGCCAAACAGCGCCGCCGAGGCAGCAGTTCGGCTGGAAACCGCATTTGTCGAGATGGCGGGCACCACGACGGCAGCGTCCGGGGAATGGCAGCTCGAATTGATCGGTAATGCTTTCTACCGCGGACGGGGCGCCTATTACGTCGGTTGTCTGCGGCGGACCAATGACGAACGCTGCACTTTGCCAGTGGCATTGTGTCTGAGATATCCCACTGAACGCGGGATCACTTTGGACGCCGTCCTTTATGGCGACAGCGATTTGTCAGTGCTGTTCTCTTATACCCGAGCGTATTTCCGGGTGGATGTGGGGCGGCCGCACGAGTTGGTGGATTACTTGCGGGAACTGATGCCGCACAAGCGCCGGGTCGATCTCTACAATGCGATTGGGTTTAATCGTCACGGCAAGACCGAGTTTTACCGCGACTTTGTGCACCATCTGCGAAATTCGACGGACAAATTCACGATTGCGCAGGGCATTCCCGGCATGGTGATGCTGGTGTTCACCCTGCCGAGTTATGACGTCGTTTTTAAACTGATCAAGGACCGGTTCGATTTACCCAAAGATACCACCCGCGACGAAGTGATGCGTCGTTACCGGTTAGTGTTCGAACATGATCGGGCCGGTCGATTGGTGGAAGCCCACGAGTTCGAACACCTGCGTATCGCCCGCGATCGTTTTGAGGAGGCGTTGCTTGAAGAATTGAAACGCGACGCCGGTTCGATCGTTCGCGTAGAAGGAGATGATGTGGTCATTGCTCACGCCTACGTGGAAAGAAGAATTCGCCCGTTAAACATTTTCTTTGCCGAGGCCGATGACACCGCCGCGGCGGTCTACGCCCGTGATTATGGTCAATCAATCAAGGACATGGCCGCCTCCAATATTTTTCCAGGAGATCTGCTGACAAAAAACTTCGGAGTCACCCGTGGTGGCCGGGTGGTCTTCTACGACTACGATGAGCTGTGTTTTGTGACCGAGTGCAACTTTCGGGATTTGCCGGCATCCACTACTTACGAAGAAGAAATTTCAGCGGAGCCATGGTTTTCCGTCCGCGAGAACGACATTTTCCCGGAGGAGTTTCCACGGTTCCTGGCCATGCCGGAGGCGGCCTGGGCAGAATTAAGGAAACATCACAATGACTTGTTTGGCGCCGAGTACTGGCGGGAGGTCCAGGCCCGGCTGCGCGCCGGCGAAATTCCGGAAATTTTTCCGTATTCGCCGGAACGCCGCCTGAATTCGGTGGCTTTAGCCTAACGATATCGGTTCAGGCGGTGTCGCATGCAATCCGCGGTGCTTCCGGCGGAGTCAAAGACCGGCACATTCAGCCATCATCGTGCCTAACGTTACCGCCGGATCGCAGACAGGATTGTCTGCGCCACAGGCGGCGCCGGCGATTGCAAACCGCGGCTTCTTGCTGAAGCCGTTAGGTAAGCGCGATCGCCTGGAAGGAACTGACTACGTCGTCCGGGCCTTTCCCGGTAAAGAAGCATTCGTAATAACCCGGACCGAGATCCCAATGATCTCCCTTGTAATATTCGTCCCGGTAAAATCGCCAGATTCCGCTCACCACGATCACGCAACTGATGCGGTCGTTCCAGAAATCGCCGACGTAATGAAAACTCAGATTGGTTCTGGCGTATGCGCCTTTGAAGCCGGTGTGGTCATAGATCACGATCTCTGGCAAACGAACCGGTTCCCTGCTCGGTTCGATCGCATCTTTACCAGCAGCTGACGCGTGGTAGCCCAAGGGGCCGAGCTTCCATTTGGTATCGATGATACATCCGTTATCGGGCGACAATTCGGTCTTCGGTATTTGTCTCATAAAAATGCGATTTGAAGGTGATTTGAACAAAGGAACCTGGGGCTGTCGAGTGTCAATCGCGGGCTGCGGTTTAGCGGGCGGAGCGGTCTCGAGCCGAGAAAACGGTCACCGTCTCGTTTTAGGCGGGCCCGGCAACCGCCAAAGCGCCTTCCCTGAGTGCGATACATCGGGTCCCGTGGCGGCCGGGCGCCCGCCGAACGGCTAAATCAGGTGTTCGCGATTGTCAGAACGGAGGCGGATGGTTTTGACGTGAAGATCGTGCTGAGCGCGGATGAACCGGACGGTTCGACTTTTTGCCCGCATCAACACCGAATGGGTCACCGCGATCGACGCGCCCTTGTTTTTCACGCCCCGTAACAGAGCGCTGTCGCTGATGCCGGTCGCGCAAAAAATAATGTTTTTGCCGTGCGCCAAATCGTCGGCCGAATAAACCCGATCCAGATCCTTCTCGTGCCCTTCATCGATCAACTTCTTGCGCTCCTTGTCGTCGCGGGGCCACATCTTGCATTGCAGTTCGCCGCCCAGACATTTGACGCCGGCAGCGGCCAGCACCGCTTCCGGTGAACCGCCGATGCCCATGTAAAGATCGATTTCGCTCTCGGGTGTGGCTGGCGCCATCGCCGCCGCGATGTCGCCATCGCCGATCATGCGTAACGACGCCCCACATCCTCGAATTTGTTCCACCATTTGGTTATGTCGCGGCCTATCAAGCATCATGACCACCACATCTTGAACACGTTTATCGACGGCGCGCGCCACGATACCCAGAGTCTCCGCGATCGGCGCGTCGATATGCAGCGCGTCGCCGCGTTTTTGCATGTATTGAATGACTTTGGGTCCGTAGCTGAGTTTTGACATGTAAAAAGCCGGCACATCGCGCAACGCCACTTTCACCCCCTGTTCCGGGCTGGCGGCGGCGATACAACTGATCGAGTTCGGCGCCCCTTTTGAAATGTTAGTCGTGCCATCGATCGGATCGATCGCGATGTCGAACCGTGGACTGCCGGGCCGCCAGGTACCGAGTTGTTCGCCTTTGAAAATTCCCGGAGCGTCGTCCTTAATTCCTTCGCCGATCACGACTTCGCCGCAGATGTTCATCAAATCGAACATGCCGCGCATGGCATCACAGGCCGCGGCATCGGCCCGGTCTTTGTCACCGCGGCCCAGCCAGCGTAACGAGTTCAAGGCGGCGGCTTCAGTCGCGCGCACGAAATCGAATTCGATCACCCGTTCGATGTCGGGATAATTCTGCTTCGGCAAACGGGGCATAGGAGCCGTCATTGTCCCGCAAGTTGGCGGAGATGACAAGATGGTGAGATTACTCAGGGGCGACGCTACCGATTCGGGGAGCGCAGGCGCCTTGCCTCCTGCGGAACGCGCCTTGGCGTTCGCTGATTTTGATTTTGGGCGGTCGACCTGCCATCAAAATCGGTTCGGCCAGGCGCCGAACCGCGGGACCGGTTGTGCACACTTTTAAAAGTGTGCACAAAGGCGGCGAAGCGGCTGTGTGCTCCCCGCAATTCGCAATTCACAATTCACAACCCTGTTCGAGAATCGTTAACCTAATGTTCATGCACAGCGTGCGGTTCGCCCGAGAAGAGGATATTCCGGCGCTTGAGCGTTTGATTCCGTTGTCGGTCCGCGGTTTGCAAGCTTCGCATTATTCGGTCGCGCAAATGGAGGCCGCGATCGGGTCGGTGTTCGGCGTTGACCGCCAACTCATTCGAGACCGGACCTATTTCGTAGTGATGGAAGCTAACGAATTGATTGGGTGCGGGGGATGGAGCAAGCGCAAGACCCTGTTCGGCAGCGATCAACATCACGCTACTCGCGACGATGCCGAGCTTGATCCTGAATCCGACCCGGCACACATTCGAGCGTTTTTTATTCATCCCAAGCACGCCCGCCGGGGTGTCGGCCGCGCGATTGTGGAAGCATGCGAATCGGCCATCCGCGCCGCCGGTTTTCGTCAGATTGAACTGGCTGCTACCTTACCGGGCGAAGCATTTTACCAGGCCTGCGGATACCTCTCCGGGCCACGCCAGGATGTCCCTTTGCCTAACGGCTTAACTTTGGGGATCGTTCGGATGACGAAACGCCTGCCGGACAAACAAAATTCTTAGCGACTGGGCGGCTCCGGCGCGCCGGGCGGCACCATTCCGGGTGTGACTTCGGGTTCATCGGGAACGACGGGTTTGGGAGGTATCCTGGTGTCCGCGACCTTCATGCGGGTGGAGATGAGCGCGGTGGTGAAAAGCAGCGCAGCCGCCAAGAAGAACGGCGCGCCCGGCACCGGATCACCGTTTTTGGGATCAATGAACCAGCGGAAGATTTGCAGGAAGATTACCGGTCCGATGATGAAAGTGATCGAACGCAGGCTGGAGATGGCACCCTGCAACTCGCCTTGTTCTTGTTCGCTTACCCGCCGGGTCATGATCGATTGCGCGGCCGGCATCGACATGTTCCAAAGCGACATGACCGGAATAGAGGCGAACAGCCAGCCGCCGGTTTTGGCCAGCCCCGCCCCTAACATACCGAGAGCCCCGAAAAACTGTCCGGTATAGAGCGTTCTTTTTTCGCCGAACCGTTTCACCATGGGTCCGGTTAAGAATCCGGAGATGAGTGCAGTAACGATTCCAACCACCATAAGGGACAAGCCGTTAGTGAGCTCTCCCCAGCTATACCGATAAATGGTATAGAGAACCCAGACCCCAAATACATTGTGCGCGATGTAGGCAATCAACTGGACGCTGGCCAGTTGCCAAAGTTCGTGATGCGACCGCAACAGCTTGAGCGAGCCCAGCGGATTCGCTCGCCTCAGAGCAAATGGTTTTCGCTTTTCCGCGGCCAGCGATTCCGGAACAAAAAAATAGCTCCACAGCCAATTCGTTAGGCTAAGACCGGCTGCCACCCAAAAGGCAAGTCGCGGATTGAAATGACTCAGCAGTCCGCCAATGGCCGGGCCGAATGCAAATCCGATTCCGAACGCCATCCCAATTCCACCAAAAGCAGCCGCGCGTTTTTCCTTGGGAGTGATATCGGCGATATAGGCCATCGCCGTCGGAATACTTGCCGTGGTAATGCCCGATATGAGCCGGCCAAGGAAAAGCCATTGAATGGTGGGGGCCAGCGCCATCACGATGTAGTCCAGGCCCAAGCCAAGGTTGGACAGGAGAATGATTGGCCGCCGGCCAACCTGGTCGGACAGGACGCCAAGAACCGGGGAACAAAAAAACTGAATCAAGGCGAAGACCAGGGTAAACGCCGTGGTCCAATTCGCGGCGCTGGTCATGCGGCCGCCCAGAAAGCCCAAAATCAGATCCGGAAGAACCGGAATGATCAATCCCATCGCCAGGACATCCAGCGTAACGGTTACGAGAACAAAAGTGATGGCGGCTTTGCCTGGTCTCACAAGAAAACTCTTACCGATCGCAAAATGCAACCGCAAGGGTCGGGCCTCGTCAGTTGCGCAGTAGACGCCGAATATTTATGCATTATTTTGCAAACTGGTATGGGGCGAGCAGTGTGGGGTCCACTTCGCGCAGTTCGGCGCCGGCTGCTGGCAATTATCGCCGCCGGATTCGGCCTGAGCAGTTTACTTCCGCCGGCCGCGAACGCAATAACCGCCCAACCGGTGGCTTCCGGTCTGACCCAGCCGGTATTCGTCACCGCCGCGCCCAACGACTCCGCTCATATATATATTGTGTTGCAGACCGGTCGGATCATGAAACTGAATCTGAATACCGGTCAGATGACGACGTTTTTCACATTGACCGGCCTGGCCGCTTCCGGCGAACAGGGCCTGCTGGGGATGGCGTTCGATCCCGATTACGCGACCAATGGCAAATTCTATCTGAACTTTACCGTGCCCGGCGGCGCGTTCGGTAACGGCGTAACCCGGGTCTCGCAATTTCAAACGCCGTTAGGCCTGAATGTTAGCCAGGCCGAACAGGTAACGTCCGGCGATGGTAACGGACCGCGCACCGATCGCCGCAAAAAACGGCGGCGGAGACGTTTTCCAAAACCGACACCGACTCCGGTCCGTACCCCAACGCCGACTCCTGCGCCCACCGCAACCCCGGGTGGCACGCCCAATCCGGCCAGCGAAAGAGTCCTGCTCCGCTTCGATCATCCTCAGGCCAACCATAACGGTGGCTGGATCGCATTCAGTCCACGGATCGGAGATCGCAATAATCTTTACATCGCGACCGGAGACGGTGGCGGCGGGAATGATCAGGGGACCGGCCACATCGAACCCGGCGGAAACGCCCAGAGTAATATCACCTTGTTAGGCAAAATCCTGCGCATCCAGGTAGATTCGAACCTGGGGGTTTACTCCATTCCGCCAGGTAATCCGTTCGCTTCATCCGGCACGTTCCGGCGCGAAATTTGGGCATACGGCCTTCGCAATCCCTATCGGGCCAGCTTCGATCGCCAGACCGGACGGCTGTTTATCGGCGACGTCGGTCAGAGTACCCGTGAGGAAATCGATGTTCAACAACCGGCCAATCCGGGTGGTGGGGAAAACTACGGATGGCGTTTACGGGAAGGGACCATCGCCAATCCCGCCAGTGTTGGCGGACCGCCGCCGCCTGGAAATGTTCAGCCCATTTTTGATTATGGGCGAGCCACCGGCGGAACCGTCATCGGCGGTTATGTGTATCGCGGCAACGCCATTCCCGCGCTGCAGGGTAAGTATATTTTTGGCGATTATGTGTCGGGCAAAATTTTCTCCCTCGATTACAACGGCACAACGGCCTCGAATTTCCAGGACATCACTTCTCAACTCTTTCCCACCCGGGCCGGCGGTTTCACTTTGCGCAATCCTTCGTCTTTTGGCGAAGACGCAAACGGCGAGCTCTACATTTGTGATATCGCAGCCGGGAGCGTTTTTAAGATTGTTCCATAGCTGAGGCGAACAGGCAGCGAGGGAGCCGCGAAGTCTAAGCAGGAGCGAATGAAAAAGGGGGCTTTGATTTGCCTGGCCGCGCTGGGGGTGGGCGGTCACACTGCGATGCCGCAAGCTTTGCCGGCCATGGATACGGTGACCGTCGCGTCGGGATTCTCAAACCCGGTTTTTGTCACCGCGCCGCCCGGTGATTACGACCGGGTTTTCGTCGTCGAACAAAAGGTGACGATTGACAACCAGGCTAACGGCCGGATTCAGATTGTGAATCTTCAAACCGGGGCCAAGTCGGTATTTCTGACGGTACCGGGAATCGCGAGCGGCGGCGAACAGGGATTGCTGGGGCTGGCGTTCGATCCCGACTACGCGACTAACGGAAAGTTCTACATCCTTTACACCGCGGCTGGCTCGGGTGACATCGTTGTTGAACAATACCAGGTGTCGGCGGATCCGAATGTGGCCGACACCACTCCGGCCAATATCAAGACCGTTATCACTTTCCCTCACCCGCAGGGGAACCATAACGCCGGCTGGATTGGGTTCAGCCCTCGCCCTAACGATGACCATAACCTTTATATTTCATCGGGCGACGGTGGCAATGGGGACGATGCCGGCAGCGGCCATCACGAACCTGGAGGAAACGCCCAATGGACCGGCACGGGTGCCATCGACGCCACCGACGCGCGATATGCGCTGCTTGGCAAAATGCTTCGAATCCACGTAAATCCGGCCACCGGCGGCTACACAATTCCGGCCGATAACCCATTGGCGGGATCAACCGATCCGTTTGTGCAAAAGGAAATCTGGCTGCTGGGTTTGCGTAATCCCTATCGAGACAGCTTCGACCGCCTAACCGGTCGCATGTTCATCGGCGACGTCGGCCAGGGGTCGCGCGAAGAAGTTGACGTGCAGCAGCCGGCGAATCCCGGCGGCGGAGAAAATTATGGATGGCGCGATCGTGAAGGTTTCATCCAAAATCCAACTTATGCGACTGCCACCCCGACGCCGACGCCGAACCCACCGCGAGTAGATCCGATTCTGGATTATCCGCGAAGCGGAGCCGGGCCAATCGTCGGGACTACGGTTACGGGCGGCTACGTTTATCGCGGCCGGCAAATTCCCGGGCTGCGCGGCACCTATATCTTCGGGGATTACTCCGCCGGCAAAATCTTTTCCCTGAACTACGACGGAACAACCGTCACCAACGCCCAGACTATAACCGGTCTGCTGTTTCCGACGATCGATGCAACTCCACAAAACCTCGGCAATCCCTCGTCATTCGGAGAAGACGCCAACGGCGAACTTTATATTTCCGACCTGTTCGCCGGACGCGTTTACAAAATCATCCCGGTGACGCCTAACGTGGAGCTCGACAGCATCATGCGAATCGGCACCAACTTCATTCTGCATGGGTACGGGGTGCCGTTCCAAACACACACCGTTAGGGCGGTAACCGATATGACCCAGCCGTTCGACGCCTCTAAAAACATCGGCACGGTGACGGCGGGGGCGGATGGTTCGTTTCAATTCACCGACGCCAGCGCGTCCAGCTTCGGTAGGCGCTTTTATCGGGTAATGTATCCGTAGGTATTTGTTTGTTTCTTACCCGCACCCGCCGCAATCTTGGGGAAGAAAGATTACGCGGTGGCGATTAGGCAACGGCGGGAACAGCAACTACGCGGGCGTTATCTTATCGTCCGCAGGACTCCGAGTGAACTTCTGCCGCCCGGCGTTCACTAACGCTCTAAAAAAGGCTTGTCATCCCGAGCGAAGTCGAGGGACCTCACATAAACCGCATGACGTACTAAGTATACATGCTGACCAAATACGGGCTGGACTGTGTGGAAAAAAACGATCTCGTACGACGCCTTA
>DATFCK010000473.1:0-4176 GCA_035253185.1 Chthoniobacterales bacterium
AACGTCATCATCGCCGTTTGACTGCGCTCGGTTGTTTGCAACACCTGAAACCATTCCACCGCGCTGCCAATGTTCGCTACATTCATCCAGCACAGTCGAATGCGTTACCGCAGATGCAACCCAGCCCTCCGTCATTCACCCCGCCGTCAATGGATCAATCGATCGGCTATTATCGCGCAATCGTGGAAGCGACGTCTCGTCGCTTTACTTTCAGCCCTTGCCACCAGCGGTCGCGGCTACGTCGTCACCGCTTCAGGCGGGGATCGAGCATGAAACTACCCATGTCTTTGATTTCCAGTTTTCGAAAATCTGAATGCCTGGGATTCAACAATAAAGTGCGCTCCAGCCGAACCAGCACACTGGGGAGCGCAAGCACCGCTGAACGCGCCGATTTCACCCAGTCATCGCCAACCTGCATCGATGCCGCGGTTGGCGGCTCCGCGTCCCAGCCTTTGGGAAGCTTTTTCTCGGGGATCGTGGTCACGAGTTTTTCGTCGATGCTGACCCGATAGGCGCGAAATTTAGCGCGCAAAGTGACCGGTGCGGTATGGACAAGTATTTCCAATGACGCGAGCGAGAGATGTTCGCTGCAGTAAACCACCGGGATGCCCGGAGAATTCCAGCGGCCGCCATAAATGCGGGCGCCTTCGCCTGAAAAAGCGGCCCGGGCGTGTTTGTCCTTAACGATCCTCCAGCCGAACAGAACGGCCATCAGGAGTAGACGCCGTACTCAATGCGTCCCAAGAGATTCTCAACTTCGCGCGCACCTATCTCCGTCCTGGCAAATTCCACCGGTCTGGCGTTTCCCAGCCCTACCTGGGGCTGAATCAGCCATTCCCGAGCGGAAGCGGCGTTCCCGAAAACCTCCTCAGCTCTTTTTAGTAAGGTCTGATATCGAACCAGGCGTTCCGACTCCCGGCGGGCGATTTTCCCCTGCGCTTTGCGCCGATGCAAGGTCGCGCGGGACATCCCGAGAAATGCGGCAATTTTTTCGAGCGGGAGATCGAGTGCGTTTTGCAGGCTGCGCACGGCCCGAAAGCTGAGGCCGGCCTGGATTTGTCCGATCTGCTGCTGAACCGATAATGCGGCTGATTTTTTGACTGCGGCGGTCGCCATAACTTCTCAATTGAGACAATACATTATCTCAAGTGAGACTTCAATCAGAGATTCCGTTTGCCGGTCAGCCGAAATGAACCTTAGCAACCCGATATGTCACCGGGCGGCCGTAAGCGGGCTAAAAGCCGCTCACCGCGGAGCAGGTGTAGGCGTGCCCCCGGTAATCGATCCCGCCGCTTCCCCCTTGTCGACTTTTTCGCGCTTCTTCCCAAACGGTAACAACGGCTTTTTCTCCGGTTTCGTTTCCGGCAGCAACGCATCCTTTTCGTTGAACTCGCTGAAAATCCGCACACCCCTCACCCCGGGCGGAACGGAACGTTCGCGGTGTGACGCCTTGACCGGTTTCAACTTAAACCCGGTGTAATCCGGCTTGCCTCCGAAAACCATATCGTATTCCAGCAAGCCGTCTTTGTTTAGAACGCCCGGCCGCCTGGGCACTAACCAGCCGCCACGTCCCAGGGCGCCCGGCGTACGCCCCATACCGGTGGCATGAATCGTCAAAGTTTTGCCCTTTAACACCACCGTGGCGGTATCAACCCTGGCCACCAGCCGTTGTTGCCGCGACGCGCTCAACACTCCGTTTCCCGGCAACACCAACAACAAGCAAATCCCTAAAATGATCGCCGCATTCTTCATAAAACGATTTCGGCTTAAATAGCGCGATCAGCCTGCGACGCAACTGCCCGGCAAGCTATTCAAACTTGGGTGCCCACCCGCTTTCGCAGCTCATCTCCGAAAACCTGAATCCAAACCGCGGGATCCGCGCATCCCAATGGAAATATTGGCTGCTGCTTATGATCCAGGACTTCAAATTTGCTTTCCGCCAGCTGGTCAAATCACCGGCCTTCGCTGCTATCGCCATTCTCACCCTCGCCCTCGCGATCGGCACCAACTCGGCGATCTTCGCGCTCATTAAAGGAGTCGTCCTTCGCCCGATGGTCCCGGTCCGGCCCGCCGAAGTGGTGGATGTTTTCACGGCCCGGCAGAACGCCAGCCGCGATTTTCGGATGTTTTCTCACGCCGAATATCGCGAACTTCGCGCCAACGGTGAAATCTTCGCGGACGTGGCCGCTCTGGAATTTGCGGTAGCTGGGATTGGCCGCGATCACGAGATGCGACGCAGTTTTGCGTTTCTCACCTCCGAAAACTTTTTCAGCCTGGTCGGAGTGCAGCCGGCGTTGGGCCGCTTTTATAATGCTTCGGAGTGCCGGCCCAACGCGAATCAGGCGGTGGTCGTGGTGAGCTACGCGTTCTGGAAGCGGTTAGGCGGGCGGAGTGACTTAATTGGCAGCAGCCTCCAAATTAATGGACAGCCTTACACCCTGATCGGGGTTACGCCTGAGGGATTCAGTGGAGTGAGCGCGCTGGTTGCGCCCGATGTCTGGCTGCCGCTCGGGGTGCATTCATCGCTTGGTTCGGCCTTCTCTGACACCGAGAGCCTGCACGATCTGAACCAGCCAAAGAATTACGCGCTGACTTTGAAAGCCCGATTGAAGTCCGGCCTAACCATGGAGCAGGCCAAAAACCGGCTCCCGGTCCTGGCCCAACGCCTAACCAGTATTCAGCCGGACAGCGCTGAAGGCGCCCGGGATCTCCAGATCCATAAACCCTCCCGATTCAGTATCAGCACCACCCCGCAGGACGACGGTCCGGTCACCTTGATCGCAACTTTGCTGATGGCGATGGCTGCCGCGGTGCTGCTTATCGCCTGCCTCAACCTTGCCAATATGCTGCTTGCCCGCGGCGCGTCACGGTCCAGGGAAATTGCGGTGCGGCTGGCGGTGGGCGCTTCGCGGTGGCGAATCGTTAGGCAACTTCTGTCGGAAGGGTTTCTGCTCGCGCTCGGTGGCGGGGTGCTTGGGCTGGTGCTCAGCACCTGGTGCAACAGTTTACTGGTTCGCCAGCTCCAGAGCCTCCTCGGGTCGGTCAACTTTTCGATGGCCTTCAATTTGCAGCCGGACGTCACAATCCTTCTGGTCACGTTAATCTTCTGCCTAATCGCAACCATGCTGTTCAGTCTTGTTCCGGCATTGAAGACGACCCGGACTGATCTGGTTAACGACCTCAAACAACAGCCTGGCGAACCGGCGCGACAGGGACGCTTCGGTCGCTTTTTTGCTCCCCGTCACATTTCGGTCATGGCTCAGATTGCGTTGTCGCTGATGTTGCTTTTCGCCGCCGGATTATTCTTCCGGGGAGCGATTAAGGCGGCCGGCCTGAACCCCGGGTTCGTTGCGGCCGGTGACCTGATCACCGAATTCGATTTCTCCCTGATCAAAAAGCAACCGGCCGAATCGCGCCGCACCATTTTCTCGCTGATCCAACGGGTCCGCGAACTGCCCGGCGTCTCCGCGGTGGCGGTCGGGACGATGTTGCCCTATGCCGACTTCACCAACTCCCGGCGAGTGCTACCGGCGTCCGAAGCGATGCCGGCCGACCCTAAAGCGCCGGACCCCAGTGCAAACGCGCTCTACACCGCGATAACACCGGGATACTTCGAAGCGTTAGGAGTCAAACTGCTTCGCGGTCGTGATTTCACTCAGGCCGAATGTGAGAACAAGGATTCGCGGCGGGTGGCCATTATCGACGAAGAAATGGCGAAGAAACTTTTTCCCAACCAGGAAGCAATCGGACAACACCTGCGTTACACCAACCCGCCGTCAGACGGATCGCCTAACGAATTGGAAATTGTTGGGGTGGTCAGCAGGCATTTGCACACGGTGGAAACCGATGCGCTTGTCCGTCGCTTGTTCGTCCCGCTGGCCCAGGGGTATAACGGGCAAATTTACATGCACGTCCGGCTCAACACCCAGGACCGGCAAGCCGTCCTGCGCATGATGCCGGCTTTGCGCGACGCATTACGCAGCGTGGACCCTGATCTGCCGCTTCTACAGATGATGCCATTTACCGATCTGATGCAGAAATCACCCAACCTTTGGATCGTGAAATTGGGGGCAATGCTGTTCGGCGCGTTTGGCGCCATCGCGCTTTTGCTTGCCATAGTCGGAGTCTATGGAGTCAAGGCTTACGCCGTTGCCTGCCGAACCCGGGAAATTGGCA
>DATFCK010000474.1:0-3001 GCA_035253185.1 Chthoniobacterales bacterium
TCCATTCGCCAATGGCACTGCGCCACTGGGCCAGAACCCGGTAACCGCCGGTAATCGCAGCGGAAATCTTGCCATCAGTGCCAACGCCATCGATGCGCTCTTGTTTCCGACCATGGGCGCCAGCGCTCTTGCCCCCGCCGCATTCGGCCTGGCCGGAGTATTCACCGATCCGCAATTCCAGGTTGTTATCCGCGCGTTGAATCAAAAGAAGGGAGTCGACCTGTTGTCGGCCCCAAGACTTACCACCAAAAGCGGTCAGCGCGCCGTGATAGAGGTCGTGCGCGAATTCCGGTATCCTACACAGTTCCAGCCACCCCAAATTCCGCAGGAGGTCGGCAGCTTTAGCTCAAATACCGGCGCACCCGCCACCGGTCTTATCTCCTTCGGAAACTCTGGTACCGTTCCGATTACGCCAACTACCCCGACCGCGTTTGAGACTCGGAACACCGGGGTCACCCTCGAAGTAGAACCGGTTGTTGGGCCGGATGGTATTACCATCGATCTCAACCTGGTTCCCCAGGTGGTCGAATTCGAGGGCTTCATTAATTACGGAAGCCCGATCCTGGCGCCATCGTCTTCGCTTCTGAATACCGCGACCGGGGGCATTATTGTTTCCCCGCCATCTGTGGTGACTCCGAACGTGATCAACCAGCCGATCTTCAGCTCGCGCAAGGTCACCACCAGCGTGAGCGTGTGGGATGGCCAGACCGTAGTCCTGGGCGGATTGATTCGCGAGGATGTGCAGAAGACCGAAGATCGCACGCCGATCATCGGGGATATCCCTCTGGTCGGGCGGCTATTCCGGACCAATGTAGATCAGCACATCAAACGGAATCTGATTATCTTTGTGACCGCGCGCCTGGTGAATCCCGCCGGCCAACCGATCAACCTGGTCGAGGAAGAGGAAGAAAAGGAAGAACTGATCCAGCCGCCGGTGTTGCCAGAAGTGCCAATGTATAAGAAGTAGTCGATTAGCCGATAATGATAGATGGAAAGATTCTAGGATGAAAATGCCCCGATTGATTGCGTTCACCGTTTGCCTGTTGATTACCTTGTTTTCGATTCAGCCCTGCTCAGCCAAGGGAAAAAAGAAGGCCACGCCGGCGCCCTCGCACGAAACGGTGATTTCAAACGTGTCCGGTAACACCGTTACCGTCACCGACGAAAAGACGGCCAAAACCGTAACCGTTACGCCATTCACTGAGGTCGTCATCAACGGCCAGAAAAGCACCACCAACGACCTCAAGCCCGGCATGGCCGTTAGTCTGACGCTTTCGAGTCCGACCCAGGCTAGCCGGATCGTGGCTACTTCGCGGTAAGACATCTTTCTCCCTCGCTGAACGGTGGTTGATCCGCCGCCGTCATCGGATAGTGGTGCGACTGGTGCCCTTCGACTAGATTCGGCGGTTTGCCTACTGTCGTTACTCATGCCGTAGTTGCTGCTGCGTTATCGAGCGCGCTTCCACGGCCGGTTATTTCACGGCGTTTGATCGTGATTGGTGCGATCTGCGCCATGGTTCCGGACCTGGATGTGATCGGCTTCGCGTTTGGAATTCGTTATGGCGACCTGCTGGGTCATCGCGGCCTCAGTCATTCGATCGCGTTTGCAGTTTGTCTCGCTCTGATCGCTACATTTGGCGCGGTGTCCAGAGACGCGCGATGGAAGGAGCGTATCATTGTCTACTTTTATCTATTCCTGGCCACCGCATCTCACGGTGTTCTTGATGCTCTGACCAACGGCGGTCTCGGTATTGCATTTTTTTCACCGTTTGACCCGACCCGTTACTTCTTCGAATTCCAGCCCATCAAAGTTTCGCCAATCGGCGCACACTTTTTCTCCGGCCAGGGTGTGGAAGTGATTCGGAGCGAGCTCGCCTGGGTCTGGGTCCCTTCCTTTGCAGTAATCATTGTCGCTATCGGCCTCCGGGGTCTTATAACAAGGAGCCAATGAGCGGAACGGCGGTTAGAGCCTTGGGAGAAATCGCGCTGCGGGTAAATGATCTGGGGGCGATGACACGGTTTTATCGGGACGTGATCGGTCTCGACATCCTGGGTGAATTTCCGAGCGCGGTTTTCTTCAAGGTGGCTGAAGGATTCGGCGGTCACACCCAAGTGTTCGTTTTGTTCGATCGCTCGGTTCCGGTGGAACCGGGGCATACCACCCTTGACCACATCGCGTTCAGTATCGCACTGGAAGATTACGATTCGGAATTGAAACGGCTGCGGGCGCTGGGTCTGCCCGTAGAAACGACCACCCACCAATGGGTGAAATGGCGCTCGATCTACGTCCGTGATCCGGAAGGAAACCAGATAGAGTTCGTCTGCTACGATCCGGCAATCTCCGGTTAGGCAAGCACCCGAATTTTGGAGGCGCAACCGGATCGCGCCCCAGCCGGCAAATAGCGGAAAGACCACTAACCGGTGAGAACGACCGCCTAACCGGAACGTCTGATTGGTTAAGATTGGAAACCCGACGTCGTAGCCAGACTTGACTGCTTTAAGCAGTCAAGTGGGCGCGGTGTGCGCCGGTGAAACGAGGCGGGCAAGTTTGCGACAAAATGCAACCGCCCGCCGGACATAGTTTGGGCATGCGGGATTTAGCGCCTTCACAAAGAAGGCCTCTTTCGAGGTGACTGCTTTAAGCAGTCAACCGTAGCTGGCGGCCCAGCCTCCCAAGCAGTGCTTGGTGTGGGCGGTAAACAGCTCAGATCTGAACAGGCCAAAATTTCGGGATAGAGCAACGCCCCGCCGCACAGGTCTTGAGCATGGCAATTTCGTCCTTGGATTAAAGAATAGCGTTCGTTAGACTTGACTGCTTTAAGCAGTCAAGTGCTTGGCGGAGTGTGTGCGTGGTAAAGAGAACAACGCCTCGCGACGACGCAACCCCAGGCGAACAACTTTTGAGCATGCGGGATTTGGCGCCTTCAATCAGAAAGAAGGCGCTCGTTAGACTTGACTGCTTTAAGCGTCAAGTGCTTAGCGGAGTGTGTGCGTGGTAAAG
>DATFCK010000475.1:0-2094 GCA_035253185.1 Chthoniobacterales bacterium
GCGACGCTGCTACGGGTGGCGTTGGAAAAAAATTCTTACCCACAGAGATCACCGAGCTAACCGCGGCGGCTTCGCCGCGAATGCGCCGGAAAAGCAGGACCAGTTTTCTTCCTGCTTTCCTGAGATATCCAATCCTCGTAGTCTCGGTGGCCTCCGCGACCTCGAGCGAAGCGGGCGGTTAAAGAAATTTCATTTCCAGGCAGCGCGCGAATTGTTAGAGACGGAGCCGTCATGAGCCGCGGTAAAGCGATCATAGCCGGGTTCCTCGCCGGTTTGGTTGCCGCAATCGGCCTGCTGTTGATGATGCTGATTCTGGCCGCGCTCGGTGTGGCTACTCCGCTTACCATTATTGGCGATCGCCTGTCGGTGTTCTTTGAACCTGGTCCGTTCCTGGCGTTGATGGGAAAAGTCGGGGGCTATAATCAACTGAAACAGTTAGGCGTAGGCTCAACTATCGCTGGAATGTTGCTGGTCGGTGGACTGGGCGGGGTGGTCCTCGCGCTCTTCAATCGCCGCGAAGAAACCCGCCTAAGCACGGTGATGACGGTGATCCTTTTCGTGTTACTGCCGATCGCTGCCGTAGCGCTGACTCTATGGCCGGTGTTAGGCACACATTATCGCGGCCTGCCGATCAGCCCGGCGCGCCTGGTCACGTCAATCGGGTTTGCGCTGTGCACCATCGTTTACGAGCGCATTTTAGTGAGCAGCTGGCGTTTTCTGACCGGCAGGACGGAAATTTCCGGCAATCCCGAATACAGTCCGCCGATCGGGCGACGGGCAGTCGTTCTTGGCGGGATTGGCCTTGTCCTCGCCGGTGGCGGCGCGGCCCTGCTCCGGAAATTGTACCGCGCGGCCACATTCTCCTACGATGGGACCCAGTACAAAGGCGCTGGCGTCCAGCCCATCACGCCTAACGATCAATTTTACTGCGTCACCAAGAATGTAATCGACCCCAAGATCGACATCGCGCTCTGGCACCTCGAAATCGACGGTCTGGTGCAGAATCCGAAGACCTACCGGCTGGAAGAACTAAAGGCGCTGCCGTCGATCGAACAGGAAACGACGTTGATGTGCATCAGCAACGGTCTTGATGCCGGTTTAATCAGCAATGCCCGCTGGAAAGGTATCGCCCTGCGCGAGCTCCTGGCCAAGGCGTCGCCGCTGAATACCGCGGCCAAGGTGCGATTGCATGGCGTCGATAATTACACCGACACATTCCCGCTGGCGAAGGCGATGAACCCGACCACGCTGGTTGTTTATGAGATGAACGGCGAGAAATTGCCGGATCGCCACGGCTTTCCGGTGCGGGTGATTGTTCCCGGCTACTTTGGCGAAAAACATGTGAAATGGCTCACCCGCATCGAACTAACGACCGCCGATGCAAAGGGTTTTTATGAAACCCAGGGCTGGGGACCGGATTTCATCGTGCCGACACGTTCGCGGATCGATGTTCCAAATGCGGAATCCACCTTTTCGTTAGGGAAATTGAACGAGCCGATCGAGATCAAAGGAATCGCCTACGGCGGCGACCGCGGAATTTCGAAGGTGGAGCTCAGCTTTGACTACGGACAACAGTGGACCGAAGCCGACATCTATTACAATGGGGGCGATCTGGCGTGGTCGCTATGGTCAGCCCGCGGCGGCTGGCGCCCTGACACGGCGGGCAATTACGGGATCGTGGTGCGGGCAACGGACGGTAAAGGTGAAGTCCAGGCGTTCGATCCAAACCGCCCATTCACTTCCGGAACCACCGGGCTTCACCAGATCAACGTTTACGTCACGGGTTGAAAAATGCCGGGCGGCCATTGGTTGCCGCGCACGAACCTAACCACCCCAGCGATGTCATCCTGAGCGAAGTCGAAGGACCTCTCCTACTAGCGTGACGTGTTCCTGAACATGAGAGATCCCTCGACTTCGCTCGGGATGACATAGCTATCCTTTGGGGTGCTGTAACCCGACGCTGCTCCGAATCATCCTCACAAAGAGAAATCGCGCGGCGCCAGTCCGTCATAACTCGCTGCCCACCGTGATCTCTGTGGTTAGGCCTCCTGACACTTCGGACACCAAAGCGTTCCTCCGTTTTCCAACCGTGCT
>DATFCK010000476.1:0-10622 GCA_035253185.1 Chthoniobacterales bacterium
CATTATTCGGGTGACTGCTTTATGCAGTCAGCTTCGTAAGCGCTTACGATGCATGATTCACCGCCTATTGAGCCAAGCCCTATCGCATCACTCGGCGTTCGTGGCAGAGCGCTACTTGGGCAAGTGGTTATTCGAGGTGACTGCTTTATGCAGTCAGCATCGTAAGCTGCTTACGATGCGATGATTCACCGCGATAAGCTGAGTCCTATTGCATTTACTGAGCGTTCGTTGCAGCAGCGCTACTTATGCGAGTGATTATTCGGGGTGACTGCTTTATGCAGTAAGCCGCTTACGATGCGATGATTCACCGCGATAAGCTGAGTCATATTCCATTTGCTGAGCGTTCGTTGCAGGAGCGCGACTTACGCGAAGCGTCGTTGTCCGGGGTGACTGCATTATGCAGTCAGTATCGCATCGTAAGCGGCTTCCAATGATTCACTGCCATTGAGCCGAGTTGTCAGCATCGTAAGCCGCTTACGATGCGATTTGTGCCGAAACGCGTTGCTCGCGGTGAGGGCAGCCTCGGTTTGTTACTGGTTATGCAAGGCGCGGTGAGACTATCCGCCGGTCATCTTGCGAGCGCCAGCGCGCAGCGGAGCCAGCGACTAACTCCGAGAGCGTTCGCGAGCAGACTCGCCATCCGCTGTACGTCCGTGTTTTAAAATGATTAAAACCTCATCCGTTTCGAGCATCGCTTGCTTTCGCTGACGGGGCTCAGTTCGATGTGGTTAGGCGCAGCAGGATGCCCGCCTGACGAAAGCACAGGTGGAATACGCGGGCTTCTCACCGCGCCGCGCCTGATATAAGTTATACCCTTAATTTCCGGGGCCGGCCTGGCCAAATCCACGCACGGTCAACGATGGATCGGTCCTCAAGACTTCTTCCGTGCTGAAACGCCCTGTTTTGTCGATTTCATCGCGGTCGTAGTTACGCATCGGAGACGTAGTGGTAGTCCCGATGTTCTTAATCTTGACCTTTTGCGGGATGTTGGATCCGGTAACCATGACGTAAGCGTAATGCTCATCGTTGCCGTGGTTACGCCGGTCACCCGCCGAAGCCTTGGTTGCTGAAACCACCGCAACCAGCACCAGGATAGTCGCCGCCGTTAAGACTTTTGAAGATCTCATAATCAAATATACCTCCCCCATTGTTGGGTTCAATTGATTGAACCGCCGAACCAGGGCTGAGTTGCGCCCAAGCCCGGCGGATTGCTTCGCGCACGCCGGCAGGAGGCAGAGACGCGGGGTGGCGAACCACAGCCGCCCGCCAGCCGTGTGGTCGGAACTCAATGACGCGTTCCTTCCAAAAAACAAAAGAGGCAGCGGGCTCTCCCGCTGCCTCTTCGTAAACTGCTGTTAGGCTCGATTTAGAATTTCTTCTTCAGCTCGACGTACCAGAACCGGCCAATGTTGTCGTATTGGAATCCCGGGTAGTTGTTCGAGTTGGCGAAGAAGTTACCGAACTGTTTTGGAGGATCCTGGCCGAACACGTTGTTGCAGCCTAACGTGATCGTGCTGTTGTTCAGGATCGTCTTCCAGCACGGCATCTCGTAGGCCGCAGTGGTCTCCACTGCCTTGCCGTCCTTGCTGGTCAGAACTTCCTTGCCACCCTTCGAGTAGCCGGCGACCGGAGCCTGCTCCACCGGTGGGGTGAAGATCAGACTGTAGGAAGCCTGCACGTCGATGAAGTTAGTCGGATGCACGAAGTGCTCGTGCACAGCGTTAGCGTAGAACACATCAACCTGGTTGAATGGTGTCGGCGATTTAATGATTTCGCGGTAACCACCGATGTAACGCCAGGTGGCGTTCAGGTCGAAGTTGTGCCAGGCCCAGTCGAGTCGGGATACACCCCTCCAGCGATACCAGCCATCACCACCGGTGCCCGGATCGCTAACCTGGTTAACCACGTTACGGCTGGGCGATGCCGTGGTCGGCTGGAACTCGAACTCGTCGAGACGCGCCCACTGTGACAAGGCGGTGAAGGTACCGAATTGGGTTTGCAATTGATACTGACCACCGAGGTCAACACCACGCGCATTTTGACGGCCCGCATTTTGGAAGGCTGTGCGAACGAAGTTTACACCGCCTTGGGCGGGGTCGATCTGAACCTCTTCACCCGGCAGCGCTTGGCCGCTAAAGAACCGGTTCACAACTTCCTGAGCGGAAGGTGCCGCCACGACGCCTCGACGATCGATGGCCCATAGATCGATCGAGATGGTCAGCGTGCCCCAACCATGATCAGGCAGGAATTTCGGGGTCCAAACGACGCCACCCGTCCAGGCGCGGGAATCTTCCGGCTGCAGGTCCGGGTTGCTGCTGGAAACAATGGTCGTTTCCGGCTCGGTGATGCCGGGCACAGCCGGCGGGGTCGCGTTCTGCGGCGTTGTTGTAGGCAACAAACCGGTCGTGGGCGAGGCATACAATTCGAACAGCGAGGGTTCGCGGAATCCTTCACCCCAGGTGCTGCGGAGGGTCAGCTGCTCGTCGAACGGCTGCCAGCGCAAGCCCACCTTCGGGACCAACACGTTGGTGTCGTTGTTCCGGAATTCTTCATAACGGAAAGCGCCCGTGGCCTCCACTGAGTGCAATCCCATGATTCCCATTTCGGGGCTGAACAGCGGAACTCGCACTTCACCGTAGAACGCGAAGTCTTTTCGACCGGCGTGCGTAATGGCGGTAGGCGAACTGCCGATCGTGTCACCCTCGAGGTTAATTTGGTCGGGATCCTGTTCGATCGTTTCACGACGGAACTGACCGCCGAAGGCCAGACCAACTCCACCGGCCGGCAGTTTGAACAGCTCGGTCGTATAGATGTTGAGGTCGAGCTCGGTGATCTTGGAGATGTCGATATCCTTGGGATGGACGGTCGCAAAGTTTACCGTCGCTGTGTTTCCAGGAATTGGCACCCGGAAATCGCCGAATGGGTTGTAGGCTGGGGCGCCCTCCAGCACGCCGCCGGGCAGGAAGATCGGGTCGTTCTGGTTCAGGATCCGGTTGAAACGGGACGCCGACACTAACGTGCCGCTGGTAACGTTCTCGATTTCACTGTAGCGGAAACCGGCGTCATAACCCCAGTTACCATCAAACAGCTTGTCGCCTTTAACACCGAGCGTTGCCAGGAAGGCGTTGCTGGTGTTGTCGAACAAACGGTTACCGAACTCGGCCAGTCGGGCGCGGCTGCCGCCGGAGATGATCTGGTTGAACGGGTTGAATGGGTTAAACGCATCTGCCGGAACGTTGGTGGGATGTTCGCCGGCGAGGAATGCGCCGCCAGCGCCCGTGCCCGCTTCACCCACAAAGCGCGGCGTATTTGGAGGAGCAACACCGTTCAGCGGCACTCCCGGCGGGATGGCGATGGTCACCGAGCCTGGAGTGAAGAAGGAACCGGTAGCACTAGGCGCCAGTTCGTTATGGGTCTTTACCTTGGTGTAGTAAAAGTCGCCATAGATCTGCACGATGTCGTCGCAAACCTTGTGGTTAAACGCAGCATAACCACCGTAACGCTCCTGCTCGGGATAAGAACCGGAGAACTGGTTGAAGTTAAACAGCGAACTGCGGCCAGCGGTATAGATGTATTGATTGGCCGGGGTAAACCCGTTGGTGAACTTCGGCGCAGCGCCGAAACCGACCGCGCTGGTCCCGATGTTGGGCATACCACCGGCGGCGATTACCACCGCGTCCGCCAACTGCAGGTTCAACGGGCTTGAGTTCGTGCTCAGGAAGGGCGGGTTAGCCGAATTACCACGATCTCGGTTGAACAACGAATTGTGGTGATAGAAGAAGATGTCACCGCTGATGTTGGTCTTATCGTCACCAATACCAAAGAGCACGTCACCGGAATAAATCGCCGCGTCTTTATCCAGGGTGTTGCCGTATTGCAACGTCACCTGCGCTCCGCGGTAATCCTTCCAGAACTTGAGGTTCACAACACCCGCGACGGCGTCGGCGCCGTAGGTGGTGGACGCACCGTCCTTCAGAATTTCAATGCTCTGAACGGCCGGCAACGGAATGGTGAACAAGTCTTGGAACGAGGTGGTGCCGCCGGTCCCGATCGGGTAGGGGGCAACACGCCGTCCGTCGATCAAGAGCAGCGTAGCTTCAGGGGTGAAGCCGCGCAGCGACACTGATGCGGCACCGGGGGTAAAGCCGGTGGCGTTGTTTGAAATTGGAACGCCGTTCGCGTTAGCGACGGGCAGATCGCGCAGAAGTTCGGCCACCTGGCGCTCACCTGATTTCTCGATCAGGTCGCGATTCAGTGCCAACACAGGGTTGGGACCGACTTCTTCAGCGGTCGGGATGTTTGAACCGGTCACGATAACGCGCTCGGCCTCAGCGGCTCCCGTCGTAGGAGCTCCAGCGGCAGGTTGCCCGCCGGGCTGGGTCGAGCCAGTGGCAGTTTGAGCACCGGTGGTGCCCGCCTGGCCAAAGGCGCTCGTGGCGATAATCAGAGGTAGTCCGATTGCCGCGACGCAGGCAAGACGGACGAATCCCAACGTTTTAAGTACGTTTCTAGTCATTGGTTTCTCCATTGGTTTGGTTAGGTTTGGGCTAGGCATTAGTGAAGATTACAGAGGGAGGCAAGTTTTTTTTTCACTTTTTCGAATTTTTTTTGAACAGCCGCGAACAGCAATTGTCGCGCCTGCTAATCTGGTTTGTGGCCGGTTCTATCGGATTTCAGGTCCGGTGCCTAGAAAAAAAATCAGCTATTTTTTAGGACCTTTTTCCGGGCTATTTCGGCCGTTTCCGGTCGGACTAACGACCTTTGCGCGGATCGGGCCGAACTTCTTTCCCGGGTGCGAACAGCTTCAACCGGGCCATTTCAGACATTCTTTCCGGTTGTGAGGATGATCGATCGATTGCAGCATGATCTGATGTTCACCGGGTTGATCGAACAAACCGCGTCCGTACTCTGGATCCGGGCCACCGACCGCGGAACCCAGCTGCAGATTGCCGCCCCGGGTGTAGCCGAAACCGTCAGAACCGGAGACAGTATTTCCGTCAACGGCTGCTGCCTGACCGTAACCGCTCATCGGGGAGAGCAAATTACCTTCGACCTGTTGCAGGAGACGCTGGACCGAACCAACCTTCGAAATTTGCGTCGGGAAAGTCTGGTAAATCTGGAGCGCCCCCTAACGGGGGATAGTCTCCTCGGGGGGCATTTCGTCCAGGGCCACGTCGATTGTTCAGTCGCAATCATTTCCTATGAAGCGCTGGGTAACGACTACCGACTGGAGGTTGGCCTACCGTCGGAATTCGCTCATTACGTCGCCTGCAAAGGCTCCATCGCTATCAACGGGATCAGCCTAACTGTGGCTGAAGTTTTGCCCGATAGTTTTGCGGTTTGGATCATTCCGCATACGCGGCGCTCAACCAATCTGCACGTCGCTCAGCCCGGTGACCGGGTCAACATTGAGTTCGACATTCTGGCCAAATATGTCGAGCGCATGGTGGCAGCCTATCAACCGGAAGCATAGGCCAACCGGGCGGAGCCCGCAGTCGCGGCCGCAATTGTTGGCGGGGTTCCCGGGAAGGGTGCTCGTTAGCTCTATATATTATAGAGATGTTTCAGAACGAATGAGATCCGGGGGCACAAGGCCCTACTTGGCGCCCATTCCACCTAATACTGCCGGAATCGTTCGAAGCAGAATTTTAAAGTCCAACGCGAGCGACCACCGATCGATGTAATCGAGGTCGAGCTTCACCCAATCGCTGAAATCCTTGACCTGGTTCCGGCCGCTGATTTGCCACAGACATGTTAGACCGGGCTTCACGCTGAGCCGGCGGCGCTGAGCGGTGTTCTCAAATTTTTCGACTTCGTAAATTGGAAGGGGCCGGGGTCCGACGAGACTCATGTCTCCCATCAGGACGTTCACCAACTGCGGCAGCTCATCTATGCTGCTGCGGCGCAACCAGCGGCCGAACGGCGTTATCCGCGGGTCATCATCCACCTTGAATACCGGTCCGCTCATTTGATTAAACGGCTCAAGCTCCGCGCGGCGCATTTCGGCGTCATCGGACATCGAGCGAAATTTATACATGATGAATGGCTTGCCATGTTTGCCGGCGCGCTGTTGCCGGAAAATTACCGGACCCCGTGAGGTAATCCGGATCATCAACGCAACGAATGCCATAGGGAGGGCCAGGATTAGCAGCGCAACAAACGCGCCGGCGCGGTCAATCAGGTCCTTAATAAACAGCGTCCAGGAGACGTCCGGGGTAGACCGGAACACCAGCATCGGACGCCCGGCAAAGGCGTCCACATCAGCTTTTGCGATCGACGTCCGGATAAAGTCCGCCACCAGCCACGCCGGCACTCCTTCCACCTCGCAGGCGCCGATTGCTTGTTCCACCCGGTTCAACTGGCTGTGCGCGGCCGCGAACACCACTCGCGCCACGGCGTGGCGATGCATGGCCTGGATGAGGTCGGAAAGAGGTTGTTTCTCAATGTCGATCCGGCCAACGATATCCATTCGCAGCATCTGCTCGGGGGTAAAGGTCTGTTCCAACGCGGCGATATCCTCGGGCAAACCGGCCAGTAGTACCGGCTCCCGAAGTTCCCCGCGAAGGGCGCGCCTGCGAATATGGCGCACGATCAGTCTCTCCTTGGCCAGAAGGACGCCTGTCGCCAGGGCGATGAACATAGGCGGCATCGAACGGCTAACGAGCGGCAGACGCAAAAAGATGACGCATGCACTAACGATAATGCTCAGGTAAATCATCGCCCGGACGATCTGGACGAGTGATTTCCATTTGGTCTTCTCAAACGGCGATTGGTAGAAGCCCTGAAGATCGAGGAGGATCGGGCCGAACAACATGACAACGATCAACAGCCACGAGTAATTCCCAAACGGATCGATCGACTGGGTAAGATTAAACCAGTCGGTCATGTAAAACCGCAGCGTGTGCGCAGCCAGCAGCGAAAACGCCAACAGAAACGAATCGATCAGCTGCTGGATCTGGGTGTTTAATTCCTGTCTTCGTGCGAGCATGCTAGGAGAGAACAGCGTTCACGCGCGTCCAGTCGCTGACGCTGGATAAGATATGCCAGCACGCAAACCGGTCAAAACGTGGACGACAAAGGTTCGGCTCGTGGCCGTGATTACTGACGCGAAAGACCTGGGATTCGCGACTGCGATGTCTTCTCCCCCCGATTTGTTCGAACTGCGATTGGATTGCCTGGCTGACCAACCGAATCTCGAGCGGCGGATTCGGCGATTACCATCACCGGTGATCATTACAGCCCGCCATCCAGCTGAGGGCGGCCGACACAATCTTTCGGGGCCGGTGCGAAGGGAGCTGCTCTTACGCTTTCTGCCGTTGGCGCAATACGTGGATTTAGAGTTAAGGTCGGCCCGAACCGGTCGAATGGTGCTCGATAGCGCGCGACGGCTCGGAGTGAATACAATCATCTCTTTCCACGATCTGAATAACACGCCCAGGTTGGGCAGTTTGCGTGCCAAGTCACGGCAGGCCGCCCGGCTGGGCGCGGCCGTTTTTAAGGTGGCAACAAGAAGCGATACCCCCGACCAGCTCGGGCGTCTGCTGCAATTCGCGTCGGAGAACCAGCGGGCAATTCCCGTCGCGGTAATGGGAATCGGCCGCCTCGGCGCCGTCTCGCGTCTGCTTCTGGCTCAATGCGGTTCGATACTGGCTTACACCGCCCTTCGTGAATCACAGATTGAAGGCCAGCTGTCGGTGAAGGCGTTTCGAAACGCGCTTCGACACATCTCAGGCCAGGCCTGAAGCGGGGCACGTATATTCTATTAGAAAATGGAACCGTCAGGAATTCTGCCCGATCAGGTGCCGGTAATGCCGCTCCCGGGTGCGCTGTTATTCCCACATGCGCTCCTGCCGCTCTACATTTTCGAGCCGCGCTATCGCGACATGCTCGAACATGCCCTTAGCCATCACCGCATCTTCTCGGTGGCGCTGGTGAAGCCCGATCGAGATGAATGGGAATCGCCGGCCGATTTTTTCCACGTGGCCGGAGTCGGATTGATACGCGCCTGCGTAGAACGCGATGATGGGACTTCTAATCTGATTCTTCAGGGCCTGGAACGGGTACGCTTCACCTCGTTTGCACAGGATGCGCCGTTCCCGATCGCTTCCATTGAGCCGTTGGAATCCGATTCTGAAACCTCAGTCGAGACCGAAGCGCTGGCGGCCAAAGTGGTCGAGTTATATTCGAAAATAAAAGGCGGCTCCCGGGCGCTTCCGGAAAAAGTGGATCGTTATCTTTCGGACTTGAGCGACCCCGAAATGCTGGCGGATTTGGTAGCTTCGACGTTCATCAACGATGCCCTGCGCCGGCAGCGCGTGCTGGAAGAACTCTCAGTAAACCAGCGGCTACGGCTGGTGATTCAGTCTCTGCGGGATGAAGGCGGTCCGGCGATGCAATAGTAACCCAACGCGCACCAACGAACTTATCGTCACGGCTGAAGCCTGAGGACGAGACTTTTCAATCGTCATTCGTCATTTGTCATTTCGCCGTTAGGCGACTGTGCTCTTCCATCAGATAGCGATCGGTCATCCCAGCAATGTAATCGCAGACAGTGCGATGCAGTCCTTCCGCATCGATCCGCCTGGCGGCGGCATCGCCTAACTTTTCCGGCGTGAGGAGATAAGCTTCAAAAACGCGGCGCAACATCTCGCATGCACGCTGGTTCACCTCCGCCACGCGCGGGTGGTAATAAACGTTCTGGTAAAGGAACTTCCGCAGCTCAGAATTACGTTTGGCCAGTTCGCGGCTGTAACAAATCAACCGCGAACGACCTGTGCGGACGTCGTCAGCAGAGGCGACACCCGCCTCTGCGATGGCCCGGGCGCTGGAACTAACGACATCCTGCACCTCCACATCAATGATATCGCGAATAATGTGCCGGTGCAGGTCGGGCTCGCGAGACTCGGGATGGCGCTCTTTGACATGTTCGCTGCTCGCCTGCCATACCGCATTCTGCTCCAGTTGTTCGGGGCTCAGGATCTGGAAATCAACCGCGTCGTCCAGGTCGTGGCTGTAGTAGGTAATCTCATCGGCGAGATCGGCGATTTGCGCTTCCAGCGATGGAAAACGGTATTGAGTCAACGGCGTCCGGAGCGGCCCCGTTTCCTCGCCGTTAACCGGACTGGCTTGAGCGGTGAGGGACTCATCGATGTCGTACGATTTGTCGTGCTTCTTGAGTCCCTCTCGTACTTCGAAGGTAAGGTTTAGCCCGGGGAAATCAGGGTACGGATCCTCCAGCAGTTCCACCACCCGCAGGCTCTGACGATTATGATCGAATCCGCCGTATCCGCGCATACATTCGGCCAGCATTTCCTCACCGGAATGGCCGAACGGCGAGTGACCGAGATCGTGAGCCAATGCAATTGCCTCGGCCAGGTCCTCGTTAAGGCCTAACGCCCGGGCAATGGTGCGGCTGATCGAGGCAACTTCTATCGAATGGGTGAGCCGGGTGCGCAGGTGATCGCCGGTTCCGTTGAGGAAAACCTGAGTTTTATATTCCAGTCGCCGAAATGCGCGCGAATGGATGATGCGCGCGCGGTCACGTTGGAATTCGGTGCGGTAAGCGTGGCTCGGTTCGGGATACTTTCGACCGCGTGAATCGGCCGATTTTTGAGCAAATGGAGCCAGAGCAATTTTTTCAGCGGCTTCCATTTGTTGACGCGACCGATAGCCATCCTGGCCGCCGACTCCCGTGACCGGGCGCGCTGGTTCGGATTTGCTCATACCTTACCGGTTTGAAGACGATGATTGTTGGTCCATGTCCTGCCGCAACTGGCGTTGAGCGTTGCGTGCGCCGCGGGTGACCATTAGCAAATCGAAAATCGACAACAGGATCGCCGTTATCGTTAGCCAGGCACAGACCAGCCAGAAAAAGATGAACCAGAACGGATGCTCTTGCGGATTCAAAACGGATCTCAGAAAAGTCACTCCCGAAATCATCAACACCAGCGCAGCGGTCAAAACCATGACCATCACGCGGCGGCGGGTTTTTTGGTCGCGAATGATTCCGCGCGTTGCGTGAACCGCAAACGAAGCCGTTTGCAAAGGTTTGCCTTCCGGAGAGTCGTCAGTCGCCACTAAAATCGAAGCTCGCTGACTCGGTGGCGAGACACAAGTCGCACTTCGTCCGGACCAGAATATTCAGTCGCGTAAGACGGCGGTGGACGCGTCTTTGAGCCGATGTCGCGTTTGCCATGCCGAAGGGCCTCGCTATTGGTCGATACGCCACCCGTACAAGCCTTCATTTAATATGAACACTCCAGCGCCCGACCAGGTCACTCCAGAACGTCTGATGCAGCTCGGTTTTGCCTACGCGCCCCCGCTGATCATCGGGGCCGCCTGCGCCAACAACATCTTCGACGCCCTTGTTTCCGGACCAAAAACGACGGCGGAAGTGAGCAAGGAAACCGGGGCGTCCGAACGGGGTGTTCGTATTCTGATGAACGCGTTGGTCGGACTCGAGTTGCTTCGCAAAGAAGGCGATCGCTACGCGTTAACGCCGGAAAGCGAAGCGTTTCTAGTCAGCAACAAACCCGGTTCCCTGGCGGGTTTTTTCCCGATGAGCATGCGCCGGCTGATACCGCTGTGGCTGAAGCTGGACGAAACCGCTCGGTCCGGTCGGC
>DATFCK010000477.1:0-4995 GCA_035253185.1 Chthoniobacterales bacterium
TTGTCGCCGAAGCCGGGCCACAGGAATTTGCCATCCTGCCCCTTGCGAAACCAGTTCACGTTGAAGATCAGCGGCGGATTGGAAAGCCGTTTTCCGATTTCAAGCCAGTGCTGAAAGTAATCGCCAATATTGTAACCGCAAAAGGGCAGCATCGCCATCGGATCGCGGCGCACCTGGCCCAGTCCGCCCACCGCTGCCGCGGTCATTTCCGATGCCATGGTTGAGCCGAGATAAACGCCGTGATTCCAATCGAATGCCTGGAACACCAGCGGCAGGGTATCGCTGCGGCGGCCCCCGAAAATGATTGCGCTAATCGGCACGCCTTCCCCGGCTTCGACGTTGGGATCGAGCACCGGGTTATTGCGCATCGGAGTCGCGAAACGGCTGTTCGGGTGCGCGGCTTTCTCCTTGGTTTCCGGCGTCCAGTCGTTACCTCTCCAATCTATCGCGTGAGCCGGCGGCGGGCCGTCCTTGCCTTCCCACCAGACGTCGCCATCATCCGTTAGGGCCACATTGGTATAGAGCGTGTCGCGGGCGATCGATTTCATCGCGTTCGGGTTCGATTTGTTGCTCGTTCCCGGAACGACGCCGAAATAACCGTTCTCCGGATTAACGGCGTAGAGCCGCCCATCCCGGATTTGCATCCAGGCGATGTCGTCGCCGACGGTAGTTATCTTCCAGCCTTTGAATTGCGGCGGCGGGATCAACATTGCGAAATTGGTTTTGCCGCAGGCACTGGGGAATGCCGCTGCCACGTAGTGCTTGCGACCTTCGGGGGATTCCACCCCCAGGATCAACATGTGCTCGGCAAGCCAGCCTTGCTTCCGGGCCAGGTATGAACCAATGCGCAAAGCCAGACATTTCTTGCTCAGCAAAACGTTGCCGCCATAGCCGGACCCGACGGAAATGATTTTGTTGTCCTGCGGAAAATGGCAGATGAAACGCCGTTCCGGATCCAATTCTAATAATGAGTGGACTCCACGGTTCCATTCCGCCTCGGGATCCGAGCCGAGTCGCTCCAGTGCGACCGTTCCCATGCGGGTCATAATCCGCATGCTTAGCACCACGTAAATCGAGTCAGTGATCTCGAAACCCACCTTGGTCAGCGGCGAATCCGGTGGTCCCATAATATATGGAATCACGAACATCGTCCGGCCGCGCATCGCCCCTTTGAGGTAACCGTTAAGCCGGTTTGACATCTGGGACGGTTCCGCCCAGTTGTTAGTCGGCCCGGCTTCCTCTTTTTCCGGCGTGCAGATAAACGTGCATTGTTCTACCCGGGCCACGTCGTTAGGGTTGGACCGGTGAAGATATGAATTTGGAACCTTTTGCGGGTTTAAAGGGATCACCACGCCCTGTTGCTGGGCTTGCTCGAGGAGAAAGCTGTTTTCACGTTCCGACCCGTCGCACCAGAAGATATTGTCGGGCTCAGCCAGACCCGCGATTTCTTCCACCCAATCAATCACCGCCTGGTTCTGCGTTTTCCTGTCCCCGATACCACTCGCGGGTGAGATGGCGGGCGCGATATTTTTCATGATCCTGATTACCAGGTCGTTGCCATTTCTGCCGCTGGCGTCAATGCACAATCATCTGGCTGAGTAATACGTAATCTGACCGCCTCTGCCGGTTCTCCAAGCAAATTTTGAAGGTTCCCTCAAGGGCGCTCCGGCCGGCGCCTTCGCGGCGGACCGGCTCCAAGGGTTAGACTCGCTGGCCCATGTCCTTCGATCGAACTCGGCTTGCGTCAGGGGAACGGCAGCTGTTTATTTCCCCATGTTCGGAGTTACTACCTCCGATGAGTATCGCCCAGTCGCATGGATGGGGCGATATCCAGTGGATGTCACCACGATTTTAGTGATCGCGCACGTGGTCGCCATGATCGGCGGCTGCCTGTTGTTTTTCGCCGGCGCCACCGGTTTCTTCGCCTGGATGCAATTCGACAGCGAAGCTGTTTTGCGCAGTTATGCGGTGCACCAGCTGGTGACGTACGCATTTGTCCATTCGCCCGCCAACATTCTCTGGTTCGCATTCGGGATGTACATGCTGTTTGTGTTCGGGCGCGAGGTGGAACGCTTTCTTGGCCGGAATGCGTTCATCGGGTTGTACGTCCTTTTACTGCTCGGCCCCAGTCTCCTTCTCACCGTTTGGGGGCTAAGTCGGCCGGTCCGGTTCGCCGATTCGACCGACCTGCACCTGGGAATATTCATGGCCTTCGCCACCATTTATCCGCGGGCGGAATTGATGTTTCGAATTCTTGCCAAATGGGCGGCCATTGTGATCGTTGCCGCGCTGTCGTTGCAATTGCTCGCTTACCACGCCTGGGTTGAGCTGGTAGTGCTGTGGTTCAGCAGCGCAGCGGCTTTTTTCTTTGTCCAATTCCGGGGCGCCGGTCCGGAGCTCGCCTGGATGAGTTCGTTGAAATCAATGTTTCGGCCGAAACCGCGGCTGCACATCGTGCAAAAATCAACGGCGCGCCGGGTCACCGAACCCGACGACGTGTATGCTTCGGTGGATCCCATTCTGGAAAAAATTTCCAAGTCCGGCATTGGCAGCCTAACGGAAGGTGAGCGCCGCCAGCTGGACCGGGCGCGGAAACGTTTGTTGAAGGAAAAGTAAGCGTTCTGTCTTTAATTCGCTTTGCTAACGAAGGCGGCAACCAGCGTTTTGCATCCGACGCAGCCTCCAAAAGCATAGCTGTGTCATCCCGACCGAAGGGGAGGGCCTCTCAAGTGCCGAGGGCGTCACGCAAGTAGGCGAGATCCTTCGGCCACGCTCAGGATGACAACGTTTTTGCCTTTTAGTTTCCGTTAGGCACAATCACGCGCCCGGAAAATCAAATACTTCCTTCCGGCGAGGACGCGGCCGTCAGCAGTTCAATGAATTTCTCCGGTGTGTTCACCCGCATCAGCTCCGATCGAATTTCATCATTCCGCGCGATCCGCGCCAGCGCGCCAACACAAATCAGGTAATCGTTCACCAGGCGCTGCGGCACACCGATCAGAAAAATCAGGTTCGCGCGCGCGCTTTGCTCGCCGAACGGTATGCCGGCGGTTTTTCGTCCGATAGCCAGCACGATCTTCTCCGCCAAATCGCTCCGGGCGTGCGGAAACACAACTCCGGCCTCGACTATGCTCGGGTTCGCCCGTTCGCGGGCAATGATCTGTTCGGCAAACTTTTCCGGCGCGGTCAGCTGTTCATTCGCGGCCAATAGTCCCACCAGTTCATGGATGGCGTTCTCAGCGGTGCGGGAACGCAGTGTTAGCGTTACCTGCCTGGTGTCAAGCAGATCAGCAAGCGCGATTGCCATTGGGTTAGAAAGCAGTTACCGGTTAAACAACACTAACATCCGTGGCAAACGAAAACATTGTTCCGGGAACAACCGAGGAAGCGACCGTCTCGGTCCAACGCAGCATTTACGATCCCGGTTATGTCAATGCCATGTCGCATTTCTACCGCGGCGAACTGGGGCGAATCATGGTGTGGCGGCAACGACTGGATATCACTACCAACTGGGCCATCACCAGCAGCACCGCCATTATCACCATCGCATTTTCGAATCGCGATGTGCCGCACATCATCTTCTTTTTCAATCTTGTTATCGTGTGGGTGATGCTCTGGATCGAAGCTCGTCGTTACCGGTTTTACGATGCATTCCGGGCCCGGGTTAGAATGCTGGAAGCTCATTTCCTGGTGCCGATGGTAATGGAAAATCGAGAGCTGCTTCATGGCGAGTGGAAGAAGCTCGTGTGCGAAGACCTCATCCTGCCGTGTTTCAAGATCAGCAAGTTGGAAGCGATCGGACGAAGGCTGAAACGCAACTACGCGTTTATTTTTATTCTTATTATGGTCGCGTGGGTAACGAAAATTTTCCTTCACGCTCCGATGGCGATGAACGGTTTCAGCTCATTTTATCACGCCCTCAGAATCGGTCATATACCGGCGTGGCTGGTGGCTTTTGTTTTCATCGCCACGCTGGTTAGTGTCATCGGCATCACTTTTTATGTGAGCAAAAAAACATCCGGCGAAATCTCCGAGTTCGGCACCCATCGCTCGCTCTGGCGGATTTAGGTAGCGGCGATTGATCTCAATCGCCATCGTTGTGAATACTCCCGATTCCACCTTCACTTCCGCCTCCAGCGAGTTCAATCGTCTTTGCCAGATCGTGGCGCGACTCCGGGCGCCAGGTGGTTGCCCATGGGATCGGGAGCAGACTAACGAGTCTATTTTGCCGCAGCTAATAGAAGAGGCTTACGAGCTGGTCGGAGCCGTTCGCGCTAACGATATTCATAATTTTCGCGAAGAGCTCGGCGATTTACTCCTGCACATTGTGATGCATTCCGAGATCGCCAGGGAAGACGGCCGGTTCAGCATCGCGGATGTGATCAAAGATGTATCCGATAAACTGGTTCGCCGTCATCCCCACGTTTTTGGCGACAGCAAAGCGACCAATTCAGATGCGGTGGTAAAGCAATGGGAACGGATCAAGCACGAAGAGAAAGGCGTGGATACCCATTACCTGGCCAGTCTTCCGGCGGCGCTACCGGCTTTGATGCGCGCGCAAAAAGCGCAAAAGAAAGTGGCTCGGGTAAACTTCGATTGGGAAAACCTGAGTGATGTCATCGCCAAAGTGGATGAAGAACTCGGGGAGACCAAGGAAGCGATCGAGAAATCGGTCTCACCAGTGCCTAACGATAGCGAGCGCCGCCGGGCGACCGCTGAAATCGAAAACGAAGTTGGCGACCTGTTGTTTGCAGTGGTTAATCTGGCGCGCAAGACCGGGATCGATGCCGAATCTGCGCTGCAAAATGCCACCGATAAGTTTCGCAATCGATTCAATCGCGTGGAGGACGAACTGAAAGCACGCGGCAAAAAATTAGGCGAAGCAGATTTAGCCGAGCTGGATGAAATTTGGGAGCAGATCAAGACCAAGTCTTGATCAGACGCCGAACGCCGAACGCTCAACCTTCAACGTTCAACGTTCAACGTTCAACGTTC
>DATFCK010000478.1:0-6946 GCA_035253185.1 Chthoniobacterales bacterium
TCCTCGCCGCATCAAATTCCTGCGGTAGCACCGCAATGAATTTATCGCCTCCCTGATGCAGCCACAGTTTCCCGTCACGAAAACGCGCGCGCACCGTTTCACCTTCCCATTTCACATCGACAAAATAATCCTCCACCGGACATGCCCGTTGCCGAAAAGCTGGATCACTCGATCGCTCAACGCCGATGTTCTCGAGGAGGCCCATGGCCCGATACATTTCCAGGCAAAAATCCGCGGGATTATCACAACCGATTCCTGCGAAAACATCCACCAACGGTTGATCGACATAGTTAGGCAACTGTCGCGTCATCTTGCCATGCCAATCGTGAAGAATTCGTTTCGCGTATAACGGCGAAAATTCCTTCTGAATTCTGTTCTGGAAACGAAAATTAACCGAGTGGTCCCGACCGGAATGCCGCTCCTTCAGCAAGGTTAACGTTTCCCGCGAATCGTGATCGCTGTCGTGAAAGAAAAAAACGATCCGGCCTCCGATTTCCTGCTGAAGTTGTCGGGCGGTTACGATCTTGGCATAAAGGAATCGTTTTGGAAAAAATCCGCACGGTTGCTGACCGAAACAAATAACAGGCCCGCCAGTCATATTAATTTCTGTGATCGGCACGAAAAGCGTCCAGTCACGAAGCGCGACGGATTATTTACCACTGAGAACACGGAGGACACGGAGACCTGACTCGCATACCACAACACTCCCTGCCCTCCGTGTTCTCTGTGGTTAACGAACATTAGGTCTGGCTACTGTGGTTGGTGATGAAAACAGTGCGTTGCAGAATGAAGCTGAAGATGAGCACCGCCAGGCAGCCAATCAGATTGTACCAAAGATAGCTGATACTCAGAGTCCAGAATAGTACCAACACCAGGGTCTGGGCCAGCAACGCCCCGAAGAAAACGGCAGACCCGCGAACATCTTTCAAGAAAAACGCGACCAGGAAGAGACCGAGAATGCTTCCGTAAAAGATCGAACCCAGGATGTTACCGGCTTCGATCAAATTTTCCACCAGGTTGGCAAATAGAGCGACGCCTATCGCAATGAGTCCCCAGGCGATCGTCAGTATTTGAGCCGCAATCACATAATGATGATCGGGTGCTTGCGGCCGGATGAGCGGTCGATAAAAATCGACCTCAGTAGCTGATCCCAGCGCGTTCAATGCAGCCGCAGTAGCCGACATCGTCGCGCAGAGAATCACCGCAATCAGCAACCCGACGGCGCCGTGAGGCAAATGATTCAAAACAAATGTGATGAACACGTAGTCGGAATCTTTGCTCTTGGGACTGGCGCCGGCGCGTTCAAGAACGGTTTTGGCCTGATCGCGGATGGCACGGGCGTCGGAATCGAGCTTTCTCAATTCTTCCGCCGATTGAGCCGGTGGCGGTTGCGAAAGCACCGCACGTTTGCGATCGAACACGTCATCGAATTGCGACTGCAGTTGGCTCAGTTCCGGACCATGTCCGAGTGCGACGGCCCGTTGATAGGCCGGCTGATTGAAATAGATCGGCGGCTTCTCGAACTGGTAGAAAAGAAAAATCATGGCACCGAGCAGCAGAATCAAAAATTGCATCGGCACTTTGACAATTGCGTTAAATAGCAAGCCGAACCGGCTGGCGTTCAGCGATCCACCGGCCAGATAACGCTGCACCTGGGATTGATCGGCTCCGAAATAGGAAAGCGAAAGAAAGAATCCGCCGAAAATGCCCGACCACAGGGTGTAGCGTTTACTCGGGTCCAGCGACAAATCGACTGCTTCCAATTTCCCCATTTTTCCCGCAATCGATAGGGCATTGGAAAAGGTCAAATCCGAAGGCAGCCGATAGACCGCAATCACAAACGCCAGCGCCATTCCGATGAAAATGATCAACACCTGATAACGTTGAGTGATGCTGACGATCTTGGTGCCGCCAAATGCGGTATAGGCAATCACCAACCCGCCGGCGAGCCAGATGGTTAGGTTTAATCGCCAGCCGAGCAGCGCCGACAGGATTATGGCCGGGGCATAAATCGTTATTCCCGCCGCCAAACCGCGTTGAAGCAGAAACAAAAACGCGCCTAACAATCGGGTTTTCTGGTCGAATCGCTGGCCCAAATATTCGTAAGCGGTGTAAACGTTCATCCGCTGAAAAATCGGGACGAAAATCGCGCACACCACGATCAACGCCAGGGGCTGTCCGAAATAGTTTTGCACGAAGCCGATTCCACTCTCGTAAGCCTGCCCGGGAAGCGATAGAAACGTGATCGGGCCGGCCTGGGTGGCCAAAACCGACAGGCCGATTGTTCCCCAGCGAATACTGGTATCGCCTTTGAGATAATGGTCGATCGTTTCGCGGCCGCGCGTGCGCCACAATCCGTACAACGGGATCGCGAGAATCGTCGCGAGCAGGACAACGTAATCGAGACGATTCACGAAAAACGGACTGTAAAAAGATAGAGCAGTGCGATTTCGATGACGAACAATCCCAGCGCCACAGAATATGCGCGACGCCAACTGCCGAATAATGGTGCGCGATCGCTGTTAGTCATGCTCGCGTAGTCAATATTGGCTCAACATCGGGGTTTGCACGCCTGGTTGCGTCCAACGCTAGCCATGTCATCCCGACCGAAGTGGAGGGACCTCTCATATGCGGGACGCGTCACACAAGTATGCGAGATCCTTCGACTTCGCTCAGGATGACAACCTTTGAGAGCCGCCGGGCTTCGTTCGACGAAATTCGCGCTGCGCATCTAGTCATTGCCCGCCATTCCGAAGCGAAACCAGGTTGACGAAAATCCGATAGGCGCCGGGAACGCCGGCGGGCAACTGCCGAAACCAGGCGTAGCCGGTATAGACAAAATAACCTTCGCCTGTCTTAGCAACCAGAAGACCGCCATCAAGCGGCTTATCGCCGGGATCGTTCGATGAGAGCAGCGGCGTCCATTGTGGATCCCATTTATTCGCAAAGTAGAGTCCTCTCTCCTGCACCCAGCCTTTGAAGTCCTCGCTCGTTATCTTGTTAGGCGTATTCAGCGCCGGATGGTCGGGCGCAAGGACGCGGACCTCAGCGGTCTCATCGGTAACACGATCACGTGACAGCTCCAGCGGATACGGACCGATCTGTTTTGTTTTGAGATCGGCGGTAGTGCTGTATTGGGCCACCACCACGCCGCCTGCTTCCGCGTAGGCCAACAGCTTCCGCTGCAGTTCAGTGATTTGATCCTGCGTGTTGTAGGCACGGATCCCAAGCACCACCGCATCGAAACGCGACAAATCCTGCGGCGCGAGCTGTGACGGGTCCAGAATTTCCACGGTGTACCCGATCTGGTCCAGGCACTCCGGGATTTCGTCTCCCGCACCGGGCAGATAACCAATGACGGAGCCGCGTTTATGGATATCCGACCTAACGACGCGGGCTTCGGCCGGCGGCATCAACATCTGGGTTCCGATGTGCGGATAGTAAATCGGTTCACGCCCCAGCGAGAATTGCTGGCCGCCAACATCCACGATTGCCCGGATATTCCCTTCGGCCGGGCTTTTCGGAGGAGTGACCAGGAATTCGGCCGTCGCTTTGTCGTCTGCGCCCTTGAGATCGATCGAAACGGATTTCGGCGTAGCCAGCCATCGATCCGGCACTTCAAGCCGCACTTCCCCCTTTACCGCGGCGGTCGAGGCTCGGACCTGCACATTTATGCGCTTCGGTTTTTCACTGGCAAAAACGAACGCGGCGTTAGGCAGATTAACGAACACCGGCGGCGCCACCACCAGTGACTCGTGAATTTCTCCGGCCACCGGATCGACCCGACGAAATTTCGTCTCGGTCAGGTAACGCAACTCTTTGCCCGCAATATCGAGGGTTGCTTCAATCGGAAACGCCGCTGGATTTTCCGGCAGACCAATTAATCGCTGATCGTCCACCGTGAATGTTCCGGTCCGGGATGGATCACGCAGCCAGTACGGTTGCGAGTATGGCACATTGGCCGGAAGCGTTGGGTTCAAGTCCTTCGACAAGAATTCGTCGCGGCTCAGCGGCGCATCGATGCGCAATGTTTCACCCGATACCGGAGCGCGGATGCTAACGAGCTTGACCGGAACAGCGGATCGATTAATGGCATCGAACTTGACCGGAAGCGGTTGGCCGGGCGACACCGCCGCCAGCGCAGTTGAACTTTCGAGATGGAGCGCGGCACAGGCTGCAATCAACGATTCTACGTCGCCCACCTTCGCGACCGCCCAATCATCTTTGAGCAAAGCGAGTGCTTCACGTAACTCCAACAATTTCGGTATCGACTTGGCCGGATCTGCCGGATTAAACCCGCCAATAACCTCCTGAACGCGTTTGGAGACATCGTCGGCACCGGAAACGCGGTTCCAGGTTGTATCAACGCCGTCGAACAAACCTTCCGCCATCTCGGGACCGGCCAGCAGTTTGAAATATTCCTTGCGCGCGCCGCGGCGAGGCGGGCTCCCCACCCCCTGACTCTTGTGCATGCTCAGACTAGCAGCGGCAATTTCAGTAAACGCCTTTCCAAGCAGCGGGTTGAATCCCCCGGCTTCGACTATCGTTAGGCCGGTTGGATCGAAGGGCAGATTACGATTCTGAAAAAAGAATTGCGAGGTGTTCCAAACAATCCGTTTCGGCTGCCACACCTTTGCCAGGCGGAGTTGGGACGGAAACCGTTTCGGATCGGCCGCGGCGGTAAACGCTTCGCGTGCCAGGATTGCCGACGCAGTGTGATGGCCGTGCGTTATGGTGTCTTCGGGGCTAAACCTGGTAACCAAAACATCCGGTCGAAAGCTGCGGATTACCCAGACGATGTCAGACAGAATCTTGTCGCGATCCCAGATCTTTAACGTTTCGTCCGAGCTTTTTGAGAACCCAAAATCGATGGCTCGAGTGAAAAATTGACGGGCATGATCCTGTTTACGTGCGGCCAACAGTTCTTCGGTGCGAATTACGCCCAGCTTTTCGCGCAGCTCCGGTCCGATCAGATTTTGCCCGCCGTCGCCGCGGGTTACCGAAAGATAGGCCGTGTCGTAGAGCGCGCCGTTCGACCAATACGCCATCAGGTTTGTATTTTCATCGTCGGGATGTGCGGCGATGTATAGAACACGTCCCAGCACGTTGAGCTTCTGGAGCGCGAGTTGGATTTCCGCCGCATTCATGGGCGGCGGCAATGTAGGCGCCGGTTCGTCACCCCAACCCATCGGCCGCATCGCGAACAATGCCAGCGCGACTAATAAACGCCCCCTCAAAACCAAACGCATCTGCGGACGGTAGGCAGGAGTGGGATTGTGTAAACCGCTATGACTTCCGAATCGTTGCATCCGAAAACCCTTCGCGGAAGCGTAGACGACGTCTCGGCGGCTGGTTTTGGAGGGAGCAAAGCGGCGAGACGCCGCTTCTACTTTGGGGGCGCAGGTTGGTCGAATGGCGAATTGCCGCTGCGACCGAATCGCGGTTGCGGCCAACGCTGGTGCGTAGGCGATTCATTCGTCATTCGTCATTGCCCCGGTGCTAATGCATACACCGATCAATAACTACTCGCCGATTTGAATGAGCCGACCCCGCCTACTTATTGATATCCTCTTTTTTCTGCAACCGTTCGATCAACCGTTTAATGCTGGCCTTGATCTGATCTGATTGGGGCGCGACCGCATCAGCGGCTTTTGCTTCGGCCAACGCACCGTCAAAATCGCCGGCCGCGACCTTTAGTCGAGCCTGAGCGAGATGTCCGAACACGCTGTCCGGAGATTTTTTTACCAACGCCTGGAAAATCGGCGTGGCTTCGTCGCCCCGCTTCTCGAACTGAAGCGTGCGGGCCTGAGAATACATTTGGACGGGCGTACCAATTTCAAGTGCGCGATCGCGAAACTTCTTCGATTCGTCGGAGCGATTCAGCGCCTTTAGTAATTCGGCCTTGGTGTAAAGATTTTCGAAGCGTTCCTCATTCTGAATTGATAGGTCGACCCATTTTAGCCCTTCTTCGTAATTCTTCTTCTTGGTTAGGCAATATTGAGCCGCTTCATACGGCGGCGTCCAGGTGTACTGATATTTTCCGCGCAGCTGGTTTCGAACCGAGGGAAACACCGAATCTTCATCTTTGACCGTCACGGTGAAGGGAACGGCAATTTTCTCCCACTTCATCGTGACTGTCGTTGAGTCCGGCTTCAAATCTTCGAATTCATATTCGAGGGCCTCTTCCATTTCGTTCTCGCGCGGTTTCACCTCCACCCGAAGCGCGTCTTCAGACTGGTTGTAGGTGTAACTTCCCCAGGCTTCAGCCATTTTGGAAAAGATGATTGTCCACTTGTCGGGATTGGGGATCATATGCAGGCCGTATTTGCCGGCCGGCAATGGTTTGCCTTCGACCGAGACCGGGGTGCTGAATTCGATGGTGGTATTTTCATTGGCCCCGGCCCGCCACGGTTGACCTAACGGCACCAATCCACCCCATATTTTGCGACCGCCCACCAGCGGCCGGTGATAATTGATGGTGATGCGGGTGACGCCGACAGTCTGTTCTACCTCCGCAGCCTGACTGGCCAACGGCAGATCGAGCTCGGTCTGTGAGTAAATGCGCGAACCTGAAGAGACGAGCAACGCGCTAACGACAGTGAAAATAAGAGCTAGCTTCGAAGTGGATTTCATAATGAGTGCCAATGTTTTGCGGCCAGACATAACTAGTAGAAGCAGATGGGGAACGCCAGCGCATTCCGAGAAACTGGATAGCCGGTTTCGTCGGTTTGGTGTCCGCGACGAACGATAGCTGCTTCGCAGCCTTGGGAAGTCTGCGCGTTGCAAGGTGACAAACTCAAAAGATAGCCATGTCATCCCGACCGGGATCGCGACTGGGCGGAGCGCTGATCCCTCAAATGCCGAGGACGTCACACAAGGAGGTGAGATCCCTCGACTACGCTCGGGATGACAGCTTTAAAATGCTTAGTTCCTGTTCGGAATTCTA
>DATFCK010000479.1:0-6660 GCA_035253185.1 Chthoniobacterales bacterium
ACTTCGTATTGACCGAAACCACCGAACGTCATTCGGAAGCGCCCGGTTAGGGCGGCCCCGGCAAACGACGGATTGGCCCGAAGCATGCGCAGAGCGCGGGCGAAAAACTGCTGGCGAGCCTCGTCGTTGGGGTAATCGCCCTCCATCAAACCCATGCGCGCGGAGTAAACTCCGTTTTCGTCATAGCCGTAATCGAGTTTGATCTGGTTGCGGATTGATTTGATCTGCAACACCGCGGCAATCAACAGCGCGGCGGTTAGGGCAATCTGGCCGACAACCAGGATTCGGGTGATAACACTAACCAGTCGTCCACTGTTACCGCGTCCGCCTTCCTTCATCATTTCGGCGGCATTGGCCCTGGCACTAACGAGCGCCGGCACAAGTCCCGACAACAGCGTCGCGGCACCCACGCTTATCAGGGTGAAGGTGAGCACGGTCGGGTCGATGGCGAAATTAACCCAGTAGGGCAATGGAAATGGCAGACCTTTGGTGGCGCTGATCAACAGGCTGATCGCCCAGAACGCCATTACTACACCGACAATTCCGCCTAAAATCGCCACCAGAAAGCTTTCGGTGAGCATTTGGCGAACAATTCTCCAGCGAGTTGCGCCAAGGGCTCCGCGAATGGCCAGCTCCCTGGCCCGCAATGCCGCGCGGCCAAACTGCATGTTCATTACGTTCACGCAGGCAATGATTAGCACCAGGATGACCGCGGCCATCATGGCGTAAACCGTCTGGCGCAGCTGCGGCCCGGTGAAGTTGTACTGCAACGGTTGGACTGATGCCGAGGTGAGCTGCCCGTTAGTCTTGGGGTGTTCCTTGGCCAGACGTTGGGCCAGGCCCGCGAACTCAACGTTAGCCCGGTCAAAGCTGACTCCTGGTTTCAATCGGCCAAGAATGGCGCATCCGTTAGCCGAAGGGTCACCGCGCTGTTTCGGTGGAAATTCGTTGTAGAGCGGAACCCACAACTGCTCCGAGACCGGGAATTTGAAGTTTGGCGGCATCACCCCAATGATGGTCGCCGCCTTGCCGTTAATCCGCACCGATTCGCCTACTATTCTCGGATCGCCGGCGAAATCCCGCTGCCAGATCTCGTGGCCGAGAATGGTGACCTTCTCCGCGCCCGGTTTGTTATCTTCCGCCGTGAAATCGCGACCCAGGATCGGCGAAACACCCGTGATTTTGAAAAAATCCTCGGTGACATAACCGCCGGTATAACGCTGTGGATTGCTCTTGTAGGAGACGTTGATAGTGGAACCGTTCAGGTAACCAGCCATTTGGGAGAACGACTGCTGGGCCGCTTTGAGATCTTCATAATCCCAGACTGACGGGATGTTGCCGGCGCCGAAGTTGTTGTTCTGCGGGGTGCCCTGCGGATCGATCAAACCGACGCTGGCCAGTTGTTCCGGGTGCGGGAACGAAAACGGGCGGAGAACGAGGGCGTTAATTACGGTGAATTGGGTGGTAACACCGCACACGCCAAGACCGAGGACCAGAACGGCCAGAAAGCAGAACGCTTTCTCTTTGAAGAGCACACGAAAACCGACACGAATATCTTGCCATATGGATTCAATCATAAGAGCGAGGAGTTGAGGTCACCGGAGGCATTGCAAGGCCTGTGCCAGGCGAATTTTCCTCCAGATAAGATGCTTATTTTCAAACAGTTATGCAAAAGACGACACTAACGGACTACACCAAAAACATTGTGGTTTCGGGATAGGAAGGTCCCAATTCCGGGACCATTTCGAATCACCCATTCTTACATTCAGATGCGCCTCAGCGGAGGTTTGGATTCAGCCCCTAACCACGATCCGATCGATGTTTCGCTGCGGCCATGCTGCGCCAGATCCGGCTACGTGGGTAATAGTTTCCAGCCTGGGCCGCTGCCCCAGGCTCGAATTGAACACGCGCCTTTGGCGCTAAACCGATACCAGCCTGGAAGGGTGGCGCCGATTGGTTACTGGCGACGAAATTGACGTTTGGCCTATCTTTTTGCCAGAACGCTGAGTTCCCAGCGATACCCGTCGGGATCGTAGAACCACAAACCCATGTTTTTCGAACCGGGCGCTTCCGGGCCGATCTCATCACCGGGGTCTTCAATCCGGACCTTATGTTTTTTAAGATGAGCCAGCGCCTTTCTTAAGGCGGTCATGTTCGACAGGTGAAACGACATGTGGTGCAACGTTCGCGGCGATGGTTTTCCGCGGTGCAACGCGATGGTGACATTGTCATTGCCCACCGCCACCCCGCCGTCGAACACGAATTGCTGCTTTAGCCCCAGCGCGGTCATAAACCACTTGGCCGTCTTTTTGGGATTGCGAACGGCCAAGCCGAAGTGACCGACGGTGCCGACCTTGAACGGAACTTTCATTTATTTTTTTGGTCCAGGACAATCACGAGCTCACGGATTCACGGTTGAATACCGCGGCCGCGACCGACTCCGGCCGCATCGATTTACAGGCTCTTTAAGTCGAGCGTGCATAAGCCGAAAACAGCTGTCCCGGCCCTGCATCACCAGCACGAAAATTGCTCAACTGCAGGTATATGTCTCTCTCCATTAGTTCACCGACTGGCCGGACCGCCGGCAAGCCGACCCCCGAGAAAAAACGTCAGCGTCCAAATTCAGAATACGTTATCGGCGAGATCAATGCGTTCATCGCCATCCGGGACGAGTTGCTGGCGGAAGTGGAGGAGGCAAAGACCGCGTCGAAGCTCGATAGCCTGATTGTGGCTAACAACTTCGTAGAAAGCTGCCTAACGCCGGCCCGCTCGCCCTACGATATGCAGTGCCTTCCCGAATCGGCGGCGGAACGCGAGCGCAAACGGTGCGAGCAAATCAAGCAGCGGGTAGCTGATCTGCGGGATCAGCTCGAAGTCCGTTAGGCAGGAATCACTCCGGTCTTTCTCGTTTGCCAGGCACGAACGCCGGCCCTCCGTCGTTCCGACATTTGCCAGGCTACACCTTACGCCGATATCGATCCTAACTACGTGATCATTCCGAAGGCTGACCCGTTCAGGCATATTTCTCGCTAAATCCCAGACCACTTTTGCCCCTTTGAACGCAACCGTTATTGATTCATTACTCGGTGCCATGGTGGAAAGCGAAGGCGTTTCCGACCTGCTTTTCGCCGTCGGCAGACCGCCGTTGGTGGAAATGCACGGCACCTTACACGAATTTCCCATCGACACCCCTGAAGGGATTCTCAGTGCGGCGCATATTGATCAACTCGTCACCCATTTGATCGCGGGGGATGAGCGTCTCACCGACGATCTGAACCGCTCGGGTTCGTGCGATTGCGGTTATGCGCTGGAAAACGTTGCCCGATTTCGGGTGAACATTTTTCGGCAGCGTGGGCGCAAGGCGATCGTAATGCGAAAGCTGCAAACCGAAATCCCCACCCTCGACGGGCTCGGGCTTCCGCCGGTTTTCAAGAAGATGATCCAGGAAAAAAACGGGATCATCTTCGTCACCGGCGCAACCGGCAGCGGCAAAACAACAACCCTCGCGGCCATGCTCAATGAGCTGAATCACACTCAACAGATCCATATCGTCACCTTGGAGGATCCGATTGAATTTGTGCATCCCCATCAAAAGGCGCTCTTCAACCAGCGGGAGCTCGGCAAAGATTTTTCCGATTTCGCCAGTGGACTTCGCGCCTCCCTCCGTCAGTCACCGAAAGCCATTCTGGTGGGCGAAATTCGTGACCGTGAAACGATGGAAATTGCCCTAACCGCGTCCGAGACAGGGCATGTGGTTTTCTCGACGCTGCATACCATCAGCGCCGGACAAACGATTAAGCGGATACTGGGAATGTATGATCCCAGCGAAGAGGCGCTGCTTCGTCAGCGACTGGCCGAAACGCTGAGGTTTGTCGTTAGTCAACGGCTGGTAACCAAAATTGGCGGGGGCCGGTTGCTGATCATGGAGATCATGGGCAGCAGCCTTAGAACCCGCGAAGCCATCGTCTATGGCGAAGGCGAAAATCGAACGTTCCAGGAGATCATCGAAGCAGGCACCCCGCAGGGCTGGCAGACGTTCGATCAATCGTTAATCGAGGCCTTTAAACAGGAACTGATTACCGATGAGACCGCGCTCCTGTATTCGGCGCACAAGAACAAGATGACCCGGGACATCGACATGCTCAAAAGGCTGCGGAATCAGATTCGGGACGAACCGTCTGGCCTGCAAATGGCTTCAAAACCGGCAGAATCGGCTATGCCTGGCATGGTTCCGGTTTTGCAAACGTAATATTGGCCATGAAGGTTGCGCCGGACAGCATTGAATCACGCAACGGCGGTGCATCCCCGTCGGCCGATTCCGCGGCTAACGACGTGGTTTGGCGTCAGAACCTGAGCGAGGAATTACGAACCCGTCTTAACGCGATCGTTGGTTTTGCCGAATTGCTGGGACTGGACCCGTTACCGGCTAACGCCCGCAGCGACGTAAGGCAGATTCTCACCGCAGCTCGTGACATGCTGGGAATTATTAATCGTGAGCTGACGCCATGCGCCGGGGATGCGGGGCCGGCTGAACCTAAGCCCAAAGCGGTCTGCGACATTCTTTACATCGAGGACGACGTTACCAACGTCGCACTGGTCGAACGCATTCTCGAACTTCGGCCCGGATTGACATTGAAACACGCCGCGCAGGCTCACCTTGGACTCGAACTGGCCAAAACCGAAAACCCAAAGTTGATCTTACTCGATTTGAATTTGCCCGATCTCAATGGGGCTGAGGTGCTGCAAATTCTGCAAAGCAAACCGGAGACGTCGCAGATTCCAGTGGTGATATTGAGCGCCAACGCCATTCCCACCCAGATTGAACGCCTGCTTGCGTCCGGGGCGCGGAACTACCTAACCAAACCGTTCGAACTGGACCAGTTTCTTGCGGTAGTGGACGAGTGGATCCAATCGCCTGACGAACAACTCAGCTAGCGCTCACTCAGTCCCTTCCCCACAACATCGCAACCGAAGTCGTTAGACTTCCGCCCATGTTGAAGGTCAGAAAACGCCTGGCATTTTCGATCTGGCGCGCCCCGGCCTGGTTAGTCAAATGCTGATAGGCTTCCACCACCTGTCGAACACCGGTTGCCCCCACCGGATGGCCATCCGCGATCAGGCCGCCGCCGGGATTCACCGGAAGTTCAAGCGCGAATTTGCCTTTCATCTTCTCGTTCCGCACCTGCGGCAGCGCAGTCGCACCGCTTCGCGCGAGATCTGCGCCTTTACCCGGCTCGGCCAGGCCAAGAATTTCGTAAACGATGACTTCCGTGATCGAAAAACAATCGTGCACGTCGGCACCGTTCACGTCGCGTGGCGTCAGGTTAGCCATGCCGAAAGCTTGTTCCGCCGCTTTGCGCGCAATGGAAAATGTCGGCGCGTCTTTTTTATCGAGCGGCAGATAGTCCGTAGTATGCCCGAATCCCATCAGACGCGGCGTTTTGCTCTTATCACGGCCTAACTTCTGGAGAAACTTCTCCGATACGAGCACGACCGATGCGGATCCGTCGGTGATCTGGGAACAATCGGAAACCTTTAACGGCGGCGCCACGCTCGGATTTTTATCCGAAACCTGAGAAGCACAATCGTAGGTGAGATCCGCGTCCCGCATTTGCGCGAGCGGATTTAATTTCGCGTGGGCGTAATTTTTCCATGCCACCATTGCGAGATCGGATTCGTTTGCGCCGTACTTATCGATATAAATTTGCGCGATCCGACCGAACAGCTTTGGGAACATAAAGTCGCCGTATTCCGGCTTCTCATTATGAAAATCAGCGGCCGCTCCCAGCACATCCGCGCCTTCGATCGAGGGCATGGTCTTTTGTTGTTCAGCGCCGATTACCAGGACCGCATCGTAAAATCCGCCCATGATCCATTGTGCGCCTAACAGCACGGAAAGCGCGCCCGATGCGCAAGCCGCCTCGGTGTGCATCGTCGGGATGCCATGAAGCTGTGGATCGATCTCCGGAACAAACCCACCCAGATGAAGTTGCTTGGTGAACTGACCCGCGTTGAAATTTCCTACTGCCGCAGCCTGGATCTGGCCCGGATCAATTTTGGCGTCATCGATCGCCTTTTTCCCGGCCTCAGTGATCAGATGACGGATCGTTTTCCCCTCTTTTTTGAGGTTGCGCTTAAAGTCGGTGCGGCTGCCGCCAATAATGTAAACGGGGTTCTTCATGACCGGGGAATCTAATCCAAAATCACAACAGTGTCATCCGCGCCAGGGGCTATCTTTACAACCATCTTCCCGGAACCACAGCGTCCGGCGACGGGGAAGCCGCTACAAATAAAATGTCCATATGGACATTTTATTTGTATGCTTTTTACGTCCGTCCGTGTGAGCCGGCGACAACTCACTTAACACTACGGGGACCTTACGCTGGCCTGGTCTGCTTCAGCGGATCCGTTTCCGCGATAATCAGACTAACCGCGTGCTGATTAAATCCCTTGAATCCGCCTTTGCGCTGCAAATTTTCCAGGGGACGCACGATCGCCCTTTGCCCATAAAATGCCTTTATAGGATGGCATTAGGGCGTTAAAATGGGGGCCTGACCGATAGAGATTAATTCTTTCCCCCAAAGGAGCCCGAACGATGACACAGCCACAACCCTACGTCCCCACCGCACGCGAGCAGAAGTTTCTCGAGAGCGTCGAAGA
>DATFCK010000480.1:0-18260 GCA_035253185.1 Chthoniobacterales bacterium
GTATCCTAAAGGCGACAAGGCGGGATACGGTCAGCTCCCGACGGCCTGGCGATCGTTGCCGCCAACATGCGTGCCGGGTTGTCCCGGGCGGTTATTCCGGCCGCGGCAGCAGCACTACGATCGCTGCCAATACGAAAACGAGTGCGGCCGAAAACAGACAGTAACGGCAAAAGGCGTGCAGCAGAAATGCCTGGGCATACAGCAGCCAAAGCGTCATCAGAAACATTCCGCCGATCGTTAGGTTGAAAAATAATCGGGCCCTGGCATAACCAAATGCGGCGAACGTAGCAAAGCTAAAGGCAGTGTAGTAAGCCAGCGCACCAAGAAGAGCGATCGGCACACCGCCCAGACGAGCAAACCGGCTGCCCAGAACCTGGAAGCAGCTGGTGGAACCACCGCACAGAACTGTTTCACCGGTTAGGGAAGCAACTGTCAAATAAGTCGCTTCGGCCAATCCAACCAGAGTGAGAATGGCTGCGATCGTGTAAAGGATCACATGAAATTTTGGTAACGGCGGTCGTTCTGCCAGGTCTGTCATGTCAGGGAGCCGGTGCGGGTTGTTTTACCGCCTCTTCAATCACCAGTCGTAAACGGTCCGGTGCCAAATCGGTCGGTGGAATCGCCTTATTGTTCAAAAAGATCGTCGGAGTATTCTGAACCCCCAGCGCCGCGCCACGCTTTTGATCTGCGGACACTCGTTCGTTTACCTGTTCACTGGTAATGTCTTTCTTGAACCGCTCCAGATCGAGTCCCAGCATGCCGGCATAGGACGCGAACATTGCCGCGGCGTCGGTCGCCTTGCTCCAGTTTTTCTGCTCGCGATAAATCAGATCGTGCATCTCCCAGAATTTGCCCTGAAGTCCGGCTGCCTCCGCAGCGCATGCCGCGGTTCGGGCATGCTGATGGTTGGGTAGTGGAAAATGATGGAAGATCACCCGAACTTTGGGCTCGAAGTCGTGTTCAATCTGTTTAACCGGTCCGGCCAGTAGCCCGCAGGGCGGACATTGGAAATCCCCAAACTCCTCGAGCGTTATTGGCGCGTTGGCCGGTCCGCGGATGTGCAGGCCCGACTCCGCTTCCTTTTTTAGCGCGAGCTCCTTGGAAATGGTGAGCTCGGGCGGGCGTTTGGCGCGATAGAGTATCGTGCCACTTGCCAGGGTCACGATTGCAACCAGGGCAACGATGATGAATGGAAGATAACGTTTCACTCGATGTTTCAGCCGCAGTTTAGCCCGGGCGCACCAACTTTAACCAGCGAGTTTATTCGTCAACCCGACAGACTTTCCGGCCTCCAGTTTTGGCGATCCCTGTCCTGTTTTAAGGCAGGGCCGAACCGACCTGTGTTTTGGTAATGCTGATGTCCGTGTTGGAAATCGCGCCGTTGGCAGTTACGTCGTTGCGGAAAGACGTCGTTGTTACCGGCGCCGATACATGCCCTTTCACTGCGGCGATATCGCTGTTGCTGACAGCTCCATTTCCAGTTACATCGCCCAGCAGGACGGCCATTGGAATCGATACCGTACCAATCGTCACGCCGTCGTTCACACCGGTTAGGTTTACCGAGATCGTCTGGCGATCGGTCACCCCGCTGCACTGGATTGTTACTTCGTTTCCTAAGATGGACGTACTCGCCGGCTGACCGCCGCAATTCGCGGAGGCGACGCCCAAAATTGGGTTCGCAAAACTAACGACCACAGTGTGTTCGCCGGCGGCGGGTTGGCCGGCGCGACATTCAATTCCCGGTGCGCCGATAAGCGGCAGGCCGATGTCGAAGGCTCCGGCAGATCCATGCGTTTTGCGCGACACTGCAGCGGTGGGGGTTGGTACAGATACATTGGTGCAGACTGTCGGTCCGGCTTGAACGTCGTCCCACACCGATGTGTAAAGATTTTTGGAAAGCACCTGCCGCGCGCACACCGTCGACGACGCCGCCAGCGGGAGCGATGCGGACCAGGTGCTGGTCGCGTTGTTCAGGGTGGCAATGGTCGAGGTCGCAAAATTATCGGTGGAAATCTGGACATATCCATCGGCGGTATGCTGGCCGGCGGCCGGCGTCCCAATGATGTAGGAAAACGTTTTAACCTGGTCTGCCCACTCGTTGAGCGTCACATCGGCGTGTTCGATCAGGCTGTAGGCGCTGATGTGGTCGATCTTGTCGCCCATCGCCAGCGGGCCAACATTGGCCAGCGGGACGGTCATGGTGACGGTGTTGCCGTTGACCACCGCGGTACCGCTTCCGCTCGGAAGATAGGTAAGCGCTTTCGGTGTGGGCGCACCCAGTGCCGCAAAGTCGATGCTGCCGACCTTGCCATACACAAATTGATTTTGGCCTAACCATTTCACGAACCAGTGAGAGTGAAATGGCTCGCTGGTCATGCTGGCCGGCCCGAGGCCATTGCTTCCTTCCCACCAAACAACCATCCAGGTAGGCGTGCCTCCGGTTGCGGCGGCATCGGCCAGGGAGGCCGGAGACAAATCGTTCATCTTGAGTGTAACGGTTAGGTTAGCGCCATCATCGGTCACAGAGGTCTCGACAATATCGAGAGCAGGATGGTTTGCGCTCGCCACCGGTATAACCGGGAATGGTGCGTCGTTCTGAGGATCGCTGGCCCAATTCCCGGGCGGCAGCCCATGCGTCCCCTGAATCGATAAGGTGCCGGCCGTGGTGCCGGCCGAAGTGATGGTGAGGTTTGCGGGGGCCGGATCCGGCAGCAAATCTCCTTTGGCAGCATACAGGCTCGGTCCGGTTCGCAATCTTATAACCGCATTGATCGGCTTGCCGATGAATTCTCCCGGCGCGACTTCAGACAAATCGCTATTTTCGTTGTAGGCCACAAACACTCGGCCGTCCGGATCCTTGTCCACCGCAAAAAAGTCGGCCATCGACCTGTCGGAATTGGCGGTTAGGCAACCGGGGAATCCCCCGGTGCATACTGTGGCCCGGTGCATGGCGTGTTCGTCCATCTGCACCTGCGTCCAAACCGGATTTGGATCAAGGGCGTTAGTGCTGATGGACATGTAAGCGTGCCAAAGTGCATTCACACTTCCGGGGAATCCCCCATTACGTTGGGCGTCAGTTGTGGCGTAGTAGACAATAGCGACCCGTCCCGGATCTCCGACCACGGTCCACGGGAAAAGCATCTGTCGCAGGTCGGGACTGGTACCGGCAGGGCTGCCGGCTCCGGTATTTACCTGAATGGGAGTGCTCCAGGTCTGAGCTTCGTCGGTCGAATAGGATACGAATGTCTTGCACGGGGTTGTGCCGGGATTGCTGCAGCCGGTGGTCCAGCCCTGCCACAGATTTCCCGCGGTATCGATCGCGATGTTGGCGAAAAAGTTGCCCTGCACACCGGCCGGTCGCGCCCGGTTTAGGAATGTCACTCCTCCGTCCAGCGAAACTTTGGTGTTGGATGATCCGGGCACGTAGATGTGACCGTTTACCGGATTGACTGCGAATCGTCCGATGCAACTGCCGCCAATGCCGGCATCAGGATTGTTGACCGGATCGGTCGGGAGATAGGTAACTCCGTTATCGGTAGAAACCAGAAAATAACAGCCTACCGCCTGGCCGTTAGCCGAAAGGTAGACGCGCCTTCCGTTGGGTCCGCTGTTCGGATCATAGATGCCCATCCATTGCCGGTCCGTTCCCGGAAAACAGCCCTCACTTGTTAGCCAGGTCGCGCCCTGGTCATAGGAACGAAGCGCGCTGTTGCAGGTGAGAGTCTGGAGATCGGAGGCGAAGACATCGTTGTTCCGGCCAATTGTTATTTCAGTATCACCGCCGCCATTCTGACAATTCGATTTCAGCGGGCAACCAATGAGATGCCATTGCAGTCCCTTATCGGTGGATTTCCAAAACCATGACGCCTGGGTCGTGCTCCCGCCCGGGCCGCTTACGTAAATCCCGCCGTTATAATCGATAACGATGTCCGGCTCGCCGACCATGCGGATTGGATCATTCCAAGTGGCATGGTCGAACGTGATGCCGTTGGAAAGATTGGTGCTCGGACCTATTGTGGCGGCAGCCGGTGCCATGGGAGCAGTGGTGGAGCGACGGTTCTGCGCGGAAGCAGTGTTTTGTCTGGAAGCGGGAGCGGCAAAACTGAATACGGCCAGGAGTACACCCGCGCAGCCGAGGCTCAGAGCGCTGAGGACACGCGGATGGAAGAGGCCGGATTGACTGAATGATTTTTTTTGCATGATTTGTCGTTAGGCAAACGCAGCCGGAGTGACCGGCTGCGTCAGGTTCGGGCTGCGGTTGGACGATGAAGGGTGCATCGTTAACCCTGTAATTCGTGTCCAACCCCGTCTTTAGCCGTTTGTTCGGGCAATTTCTTGTGACCGGGATTAACCAGGCGTAACTATCAGGCTGCGAACGCTAAGCATTGTTTCTGGTCCTCAGAATCGAAGTTTTCGACCTGGAGAAATCAGCGCCAGGATTGGCAGCATCGATTGCGAGCACTTCGACTCCGCAATGCCGGCGCGGGTTCAGATTTGATGCCGGTCAGGGCAGCGTGTCATCCACGTGTTCCTTAGTCATACTCACGTCCGTGTTACTGATGGCGCCATTGGCGGTGACATCGTTCCGGAAATTAGTAGCGGTGACCGGAGCCGAGACCTGCGCTTTGACCGTACCAACATCGGTATTGCTTACGGCCTTGTTCCCAGTCACGTCTCCGATGAGCACGCCCATCGTTCCGGCCGCATTAACCGCGTGCGCCTCGTTATCGACCACTCCCGTAAGTTCAACCGTGGTGTATTGTTCGTTAGGCACACCGGTTAGCTGCACGGTGCACTGATTGGCGTTAGGACCGGGGGTAACCGTGCCCATACTGGCTACGCCGCAACTGGTGATCGGCGTGGAGAACGTAAACACCATTGTATAGGCACCGGTGCCTCCGCCGCTGCGGCACTCGATTTCGGAATTCGGCGGGGTTAGATCGATATCGAAAACACCCGCCGCACCGTGGGTTTTGCGGGACACCACACTCGTTAGAGTCGGCAGCGGTGCATCAGGCAGCGGCCAGGCGTAGGCGCCGCGGCCGCGTGTCCAAAGCGACAGCGTGGTGTTGCCGCGATCAATTGCCATATCCCAAATCATGACATGCGGCAGTCCGTTTTCGAAACGATACCAGGTAGGCGATGCCGCCGTGATGTCATTCGTAAAATACAGTCCCCAGTCGGTGCCGGCGAAGACCTGCTGCGGAAACTTTGGATTGGCGATGATCGAATCAACCGGGATGTCCGGCAGATTGCCGCTTTTGTTGAGCCAGGTGAACGTGGCGCAGTTGGCGGTGCAGGTCACCTGGAAGACGTGGCCGGGGGTGGTTGGCGTATTGGCGTTGAAGCCGCCCACTGCAGCATAGCCTTTGGGAGCGGTCGTCGTGGTCGGATCGAACGCAACATCGAGAATCGGCCGGTTAGGCAGAACCAGGTTACTGCCGGTGACATTTACCCAGGTAGCGGTGTTTGCCACACCGGAACCCATCCCAAAGCCGATTTGCACATTCCCGTCGTTGGTTCCCACCATTGCTACCGTTTGGTCCTTCGGCTCAAACGCGAGTTGGTTGATGTAGGACCGATCAGCCAAAGTTCCCTTAACCAGGCTGGGGCTATTTATATACCAAGTTGGGCCATTAAGGTCGTCCGCGGCACCCGTAATCGTTTCCCAGACCCGGACCGTTCCGGCGATCAGGTGCCCGCAACCGGTGGTCGGACCAGCCGGACCGCAGTCGTTAGCCGGATTGGTTAGGTCGCCCTTGAAGATCTCATAGGGCAGAACGAACGACTTGATATCGCTAAGCCAGCCGCCGGTGTAATCGTTCCAGACCGCCTGGCCCGTCGTGCAGGCGCTGATGCAGCGGTAGACGTGACCGCTGTTGCCGCCCTGCCACATGCGCAGACTCCCGGAGGCGCCTCCGACACCTACTGGATCAATGCGGCCAAAAAACCCATCCCCGCCTGTGCCCATCTGCCAGGGCACTGGACCAGTGGGGCTACCGGTGAAGGTGACCGAGGAGGAGCCGTTGTCCTGGGCACCGCCGTTGGCTTGGGGCGCAGGCGAGTTCGCAAAATCACCGCTGATATCGCCGGAATAGAACTCGATCGTATTGAGGCCGAGGTCCATGTTGATCCATGTTGGCTTCACTGTGGCAGTGGCCGCATCCGCATTGAGCGTAGCGTAAATTCCGCCGTCGTTACCGGCTAACAGAATACTGGAAGAGCCGGGTACAAATGCCAGCGCGTGCTGATCCACGTGTACAGGTAAAGGGGCGTCGAGGGTGGAGTAGCCGCAGGTGGTATTGTTCCACGTTGTATTTCCGTTTGCCCAGAACCAGATCTCGAAGGTATCAAAAAAGACTCGGTCGGGATTGTTAGGATCGACCGCCACACCCTGGTCATACCAATTCTGCGCATAATCGCCGCTGAATGTGCCGCTGCAATCTTTCAGCGAATTGCCGGGCGAACCTGGAATCTGTGACCAGGTGTTCCCTCCATCGGTGGTGCGCCACGCGGCAAGCTGGCAGCCGGCAAGACCACCGCAGCCGCCGCCTAATACCGGGTTACCAGGGGCCGAGTTTGGACTGATCGACTGGACCTGAGCATAAATGTAATTGGGATTGCTCGGCGCCACCGCGATGTCGATTCGGCCAAGCTGATTGGTATTGCTGGCGCAGGGAGTCGTTCGGTCGCCGACGGGATTATTGCAGGGCACACCGCTGGCAGCGTTCGTCCCGGGCCACCCATTTGTGTTGGTAGTGATCGGCGTGAAGTCACCCGGGCAACCGCTGGTTGGCATCGTGCCTTTGTAAATGCCATTCGCTCCGTTCTGGTTTAAATCATACTGCAGCGTAGTGGAGAAGCCGCGCACGCCGACCGCGGCAATGATTCGAGTCGCGCCGCCGCCCATATCGGTTAGCTCAAGGCCGGTAATGTCCTGTCGCTGGGTGTTGAAGTTGTTCGTGGTGCAGGGGCCGGTCCAGTTAGTTCCGCCGTCGTAAGAAAAGTAGAGTCCAGTCTTGGTACCGGCGACGACCTTATTGCTGTTGTTAGGATCAACGCGCACTTTACCGACCGCCTGATACTGCGGGAATAGTCCCACTGGCTGGGGCAGGGCCGGACCGAACACGTTCGCGCCTAACAACGTCCAGGTCGCGCCGGCATCGGTGGACTTCAGAATTCCCTGGCTACCCATGGAAAACGATCCGTAATTCAGATCACCAGTGCCGGCATAGATTGTATTGTGATTGTTAGGATCAATTGTGACGGTATCAATATTGATCGTGGCCAGGAGCGGATCATCGGTTACGACGTTCCAGGTGGTGGCCGCGCTGCAACAATTGGTCGTCTTCCACACGCCACCGCCTACGGTGCCGATGTAGGCGACAATGCTACCCGGTGTAGTGGTAGTGGGATCGACCGCAATCGCGTTCACTCGTCCTTGGGTTGTGGTGTAGTTGAAGCAGAGCGTGCAACCGGTCATCACTTCGGGTTGAGGGCCAAGCGGAATGAATGCGCTTGGGTTAAGCGCCAGCGGCGCATCTGGCCGATTAAGATTTGGCAACGGAAGACCCGCCGGGATTGCGCGCGGAATCAGCGCATCCGCTGCTGCCGCCAGCCGCAACCATTCAGGATTGAAAACTCCAGTCGGATACGTCAAGCGGGTGTGCCACAACTCTTCCATGCCGTCGAAATCGTCCGGTTCGTCGCCAGGTTGAGGCATATAGCGTGCAAGTAAGGGCTTGGTGACAGGGGGCGCAGGCGACCACGGTCCGGCAATACCCAGAAAGGCGAGGCAACTGCCCACCGAACAGAGGGCGAAAGCAACCAACGCGCGCGGCACCAGGGATTTAAGACGGGGTGTACAGAATTTTTTCATCGGACGATCCTCAACATGGATAAATCAGGGTTAGCTGAGATTCGTTAGTGTCAGGCTGCGCGGTCGCGTCCTACACTGAAGTTGTTGTAGCTTTTTTTGGCCGCACCCCGGGTCACGGGTGGCACCCAGAGATGTCTGCGAAGCAATGAATCGGGATTTTCTAGGGTATCGACATTCCGACCTGTGCTTTGGTTGTACTTACGTCGGTATTACTGATGGCGCCGTTCGCAGTGATATCTTTGCGGAAATTTGTAACCGTGACCGGCGATGAAACTTCTCCTTTAACATCGGCGACATCGGTATTGCTGACACTCTTGTTAGCGGTGACATCACCGATCAGAAGCGTGAGGGTCCCGGTCGCGTTTACCACGTGTCCGCTGCCGTCAATAACCCCGGTAAGACTAACGTTAGTGGCCTGGGCGTTAGGGACATTGGTGAGTTCCACCGTACACTGGTTTGAATTCGGCCCGTTGCTGGCCGTCCCAATATTCGCGATGCCACAACTGGTAACCGGAACCGAGAATGAGAAGATCATGGTATAGGCACTGTTCTCTCCGCCGCTGCGACATTCGATTCCAGAACTGGGTGGTGTCAGATCGACATCGAAATCACCGGCATCACCGTGATGTTTGCGTGACACCACGCTGGTGAGGGTAGGCAACGGGGCATCCGGCAGCGGCCATACGTAAGCACCGCGACTTCGGGTCCAGACCGAGAGGGTAGTATTACCGCGATCGATCTGCATGTCCCAGATCATGGCATGGGGCAGACCGTTATCGAAACGATACCAGGTGGGCGATGCCGCGGTAATATCGTTGGTAAAATACAATCCCCAATCGGTTCCTGCGAAAACCTGTTGCGGGAATTTCGGATTCGCGATTATGGAATCGACCGGAATATCCGGGAGATTCCCGGACTTGTTAGTCCAGGTGAAGCTGGCACAATCGGTTGTGCAGACGACTCGAAACACGTGCCCGGGCGTGGTCGGGGTATTGGCATTAAATCCTCCGACCGCGGCATAACCGATCGGCGCGGTGGTCGTGGTCGGATCCATCGCCACGTCCAGGATCGGTCGGTTAGGCAGAACCGCGTTGCCGCCGGTAATATCAACCCAAAGCGCGATTGCGCCTAGGCCGAGCCCGTGACCGTATTGCACATTGCCATCATTCGTTGCCACCATTGCCCGGGTCTGGTCCTTCGGCTCGAACGCAAGCTGGTTAATATACGAGCGATTGCCCAGCGTGCCTTTCACCAGGTTCATGCTGGCCGGATACCACACGTCACCCGCCGTTACCGTTTCCCACACGCGCTGGGTGCCGACGATCAGATGACCGCAGCCGCTCGGCGGACAGTCGTTAAGCGGGTCGCCCGGCACGCCTTTAAAGATTTCGTAGGGAAGAACGAACGACTGAATATCAGGCGCGGCGAGATTGTTCGTCCATGGGCTTGAATCCAGGATCCAATTCGCGTTCGCGGTGGTGCAATCACCAGCGGCCATGTCGCAATAATTGAGCTGGCCACCGTTGTTGCCCTGCCAGAATCGATTCCCCACCGGATCGATGCGGGCAAAGAAGCCATCACCGCCCACACCGGTCTGCCATTGCACCGGACCGGTCGGACTGCCCGAGAACGTTACCGCGCTGGAGCCGTTATCTTGCGCCCCGCCATTGGCCCGGGGGGTGGACGAAGTAGCAAAATTGGCGCTGATGTCACCGGAATAAAACTCAATTGTATTCAGCCCGTTATCCATGTTAAACCACGTCGGATCGACCGAACCGCTCGCGGCATTAGCATTGGTCGTAGCGTGAATGCCGCCGTCATTTCCCGCCAGCAGGATGCTGGACGAACCAGGCACAAAAGCGAGCGCATGTTGATCCACATGGACGCCCCGGTTAGGCGAATTGTAACCGCACGTTATGTCGTTCCAGGAAGTGTTTCCATTCTGCCAAAACCAAATTTCGAACGTGTCAAAAAACACGCGGTCCCGGTTGTTCGGGTCCACCGCGACTCCCTGATCGTACCAGTTTTGGTTGTAATCAGCATTACCGCCCGCGCAGTCGGTGATAGCAGCTCCGGTCGAGCCGGGAATTTGCGTCCAGGTTGTGCCACCGTCGGTAGTACGCCAGGCCCCGAGCTGACAGCCCTGGCCGCCGCAACTGCTTTGCGTTTCGATAGCCTGAACCTGGGCGTAGATGTAATTCGGATCGCTGGGGGCTACCGCAATATCGATGCGCCCCACTTTGTTCGTGCCCGCGGCGCACACGCCAGTGCCGCCGGTGATCGGATAGTTGCAGGCGACACCGCTGGTTGGGTTCAAACCGGTCCAGCCATTCGCGCTGGTGGTGATCGGGGTAAAGTCTCCCGGACAACCGCTGGCCGGTATCGTTCCTTTGTAAATTCCATTGGCTCCATTCTGACCGAGCGTTTGCTGGACAAAGGTCGGATATCCGCGGACCCCGACCGCAGCAATGATTCGGGTAGCCCCATTAATGTTGGTTAATTCAAGTCCGGTGATGTCCTGTCGCTGCGAACTGAAGTTGTTTGTGGTGCAGGGGCCGGTCCAACTGCTGCCGCCATCGTAAGAAAAGAACAGCCCGCGTTTCGTTCCGGCCACAACATTGTTGCTGTTGTTAGGATCGACCCGAACTTTTCCTACCGCGTCGTACTGCGGGTAAGTACCCGGCTGCGGAAGCGCCGGTCCAAACACGTTTTCCCCTAACAATGTCCAGTGCGCGCCACCATCGGTAGATTTCAAGATGCCCTGGCTGCCCATTGAAAACGAGCCGTAGTTCAGATCGCCGGTGCCGGCGTAAATGGTATTGTGATTGTTCGGGTCGATCGCCAGCGTGTCGATCGCGATGGTGGCCAAGAGGGGATCGTCCGTCGTTACCGTCCAGCTGGTCGAACTGTTGCAGCAGTTCGTTGTCTTCCACACTCCACCACCCACCGAACCCAGATAAGCGACAATGCTGCCGTTGGTTGTCGTTGTCGGATCAATCGCAATCGCGTTAACCCTGCCCTCGGTCTTGGTATAATCGTAACATCCCGAACACCCGGTCATCCGCAACGGTGCCGGACCGAGCGCGGTGAAACCGCTCGGATTCAGCGCCAGTGGAGCGTTGGCTCGATTTAGATTTTTCAACGGTATGCCTAACGGGATACCACTTGGAATCAGCGCGTCTTGCGCCGCCGCCAGCCGTAGCCATAAAGGATTGAAAACGCCGGTTGGATAGGCTAACCGGTTATGCCACTCTTCTTCCATCCGGCTGAGATCTTCGGCTTCACCTCGCTCCCCCTCCGGTACCGGCATGTAACGCTTGGGCCGCTGGGTCTTCGACGCCGCCTTGGTCTGCGGCGGCGCCCAATTTCCACCGAGGCTGATCATAGCCAACAGAACGGCGGCTGAGCAGAGAGTGAATGCAGCTAACACCCTTGGGTGGAGAAAGCCGAATCGGGGACTGGAATGCTTTTTCATGAGAAAATAGGTAGTATCTTCTCAATTCGGGAATGTTTGGTTGCCCGGTCGCGTCCCGATGTGAATTTCACCCCGATTTTTTTGCGCTAACGAATGGTGCGCCGATCGAGTAAACAGGCGCTACTTCAGCCTCTTATTCAGAGCGCGGGAGTTCAGTGCATGGCATGGCCAAGTCGGCAGCCCGCATGGTTCGAGCGTGCCGATCACGCCGTTTACCAGCGCCCGGACGCACGCCTGACCTGTGACGTTATAACTACGGCAGCGACAATCCGACCTGTGCTTTGGTCTCGCTCACGTCCGTGTTACTCACCGCGCCGTTAGCTGTGATATCGTTGCGGAAGTTAGATTCGGTCAGCGGGGCCGACACCGCGCCTTTGACTGCAGCCACGTCGCTATTGCTTACTGCGCCATTTGCGGTGACATCACCAACCAGCACATTCAACGGAATAGTGACGTCGCCATTCTTGACGCCATCGTTAACACCGAAAAGCGAAATCGTTAGTCTCTGCGCGGTAACGACGTTAGTGAGCGGGATGGTTACCAGTCCGCCTTCCACCGTAACCGCGTTGCCGTTGGCGGTTCCTCCACTGCCAACCTGACCACTTCCCGACGTCACTTCGGCTTTGACCGTGCCGTTTCCTGTCACCGTCACCGGAGCGCTGAAGCCCACCACCACCGTGTAATCGCCGGTGGGCCCGCCGCTGCGTGGTTCGATGCCGGCCGCCGGCGGTTTCAGGTCCACGTCGAAGGAGCCTGCCGGTCCGTGAGTCTTGCGTGACACCATTGTTACCGGCAGCGGTGATCCGGTGCAGAAGTCATTGCCCACCACCAGGTAATCCTGACGGCCACCGGCATAATCAGTAGCCAGCACTCCGGATGGGTTGCCTGTGGTGTCTTCCCGAATGGCAATGCCTAACAAGACGTCGCCGGTCTTGATTCCCAGCTGCGCCTTGTCGATAACCAGTCTGACGCTGCCGTCGGGTTGAATCCCGCTGGCCGGATCGAGATCGGCGGCATGCTGCCAGTCGCGACACTGGCTGATGGGAGGAGCTCCGCAATCGCTGACAAACTGGCCGTTCTTGTAAAATGTGACCTCCATGTCGGTTAGGCTCAGCTTGTAACTCTTGCCACCGCTTGGAGGATCGAAAAACACGTAAAAGTCCGAATGCCCGTTCTGCACTAGTTCAGGATGGGCGTTGTTGATCACGAAGACCACCTTTCCGGGCATGTTCGACGGCTCGGCCACGCTGAAGCTGGCGATATCGTTGTTAGGGAAGGTTCCGCCTTCGCTGGTTCGATCCAGGAAAACCTGGCCCGGTAATGTGCACGACAGCTGCGGTTGCGGCGCGTTCTGCCCAACCGTGGGCTGAAATGCATTGCTAAACGGGCCTTCGCCATGGCCATTTATTGCGGTCACCCGGTATCGATAGGTGTTGTTGGGGTCCGCCAGTTCCACCAGCTGCCGCTGCGTCGTCGCCGACTGAATCTTCGTTTCCGGCCCCCCATTGATGCTGCGGTACACGTTGTAACCGGTGATTGCGTCACCGCGGTGATCCGGTACCGGCCAGTTTACCGATACGAACTGCGAGGTTCGATAACCGCTAACGAGTGGCGCGGCCGGAGCCGCCGGTTCCGTCGGGTCGAATTGCGCGAACATGCGGCGGCCGCCTGATTGCCTGACAATACCGGCCAGTTTCTGGAAAGTATTGGGGCCGCCATTGTTTACACAGGCGCCGGCGCACCCGATCGAATTGCTCACGACGATCCGCCCCTGACTATCGATCTCGGCATCGATAAAATCGTAGTGGTTACGACCGTCACCCCCATTGCTGATGCCGCCGAAGGCACCCTGAATTGGATGATCAGGCGTCGCATTGGCGACAAACCAGGTATCACCGCCGTCATAAGTCGTGGCCACGTACAAATACCAGACCCCGGGAAAGGTCATCTGCTGATAGTTTTCCGGACCGGTGTAGGTCGTGCCGAAGAAGGCCACCGCCGCGCGCCCGGAATCGCCCGCCACTACTGCGGGAAAGACCGCATGCGTGACGCCCGCAAGCGCGCCGACATCCACACTCGCCGAGAAGGTGTTCCCTCGATCGGTGGAAGTTGCAACCATCAAATGATCGGCCGGCTGGCCATTGCCCCCGTTGCCTAACAAACTGTCGGCCAGATTCTGGTAGGCGAGATAGATTTTGCCGGCGGTGTCGACTGCCACGCCGGGATCGCCTTTTTGGGCCAGTCCACCGCCGCTATCCGGCACCGGCCGGATCGACCAGGTGAGTCCCCCGTTTTCGGAAACGACCACGTTAACCAAACCGTTTCCAACAACCGGTATGTCGAGTCCGCAACCCTTGTTAGGCACATAAACCGTTCCATCCGGTGCAATCTTCGGATGACCGTGCAAGCCGACGCATCGACTTACGGCCGAATCATAGATTGGCACGATCGGCCCGAAAGTGAGGCCGCCGTCGTCGCTGCGTGAACAAAATGCGGTGGCCACATCTTGCGAGCAGTAATATACCGCGTTGGGATAGAGCGGGTGTTGAATCAGTGAACCGGGACCGGTCGTCGGATAAGGCCCAACTCCCATCCCCTGGTGATCGACGCCGCTACCGATGCCGCCACTGATGGTTGGTAGCCAGCTCTCACCATTGGTGTCGCTGTAGTCGGTGACAGATTGACCGCCCGACAACTGCATTGCCCAAATCCGACCGGTCACGTGATCGGTGAGCAAAATCGGGTCGAGCGTGACGTGCGTGCTGATGTTGGTAGGGGAGTCCTTGGGTACCCATTCCGCTTTGGCCGGTGAGGTCGAGTCGTCGAACCGCACGCGCAGAATTTCGAACAACGCCTGATAAAAGAGGTCGCCGCCTTTGTCGGTGTTTACCAGCGGATTGACGCCCAGCGTTGGCTCGCCCGCAATGATACCCATACCGGCGGACGGTGCACCATTCGCGTCAGTCGGAATATATTCCTGAAAGCGCGGCGCGATGCCGCTGGCGTTGCCGGGCGGAAGGATTGGCCCGGGGCCGGGAGTAGCCGGAGCTAGGAATATCCGGCCGGTGAAGCTTTGGCCTGCCGGCAATGTAGTACTGACTTGAACGACATACTCATTCGTTCCGCCGACCGCCGGGACTTCGATTTGCTCGAAATTGGTGGCGGTTTGCGTGGAACTCGCGATCGGGTCGCCTTGAGGAAAACTATCCGTCGGCCAACTCGATTTATTCCAGAAGTAGAGGTCGAAATCTGCTGCCGGGGTGGGCCATTCGACCCGCACGAACACCCGGTAGTTAGGATGAGTGGCGGGGTAATTTGCCGGCAAGGTAACTGTAAGCTTGAAAATGTCGCAGGGCACAAGCGGAAAGGACGGATCGGGCTCGCATTCTCCGGGGATGGTGTTGCCGAAAACATTCGGGAAAACAAACGGCCCCGCGGTATAAGTGACCGGCCCGGAAGTATCGGTCAGCGTTCCGGTGGACGGGGTGGAAGCGAAGCTGAGCCAGCCTAACGACGCTCCCAGCGAACATAGCGCTACCGCAGTGACAGTGCGGAGATTGAAAATTCCCGAAATAGAACTGGTTTTGGTGTGCATGGTGACTTCTGGTCTGATTCGGGTTTCGGCTTTCAACCGGCTGCACGCGGCAATGAATGCAGGCGGAACGGCGCCGATCACCGGCCTTGATATATCGCTGGAACTGTGGACCTTGCGGTGCTAGCCCCGGCCTTTCACCATCGCGGAATTTTCAATCTCATTTACCTGGCCGGCGTAGAAGCCACAACGGCCCCTTCGCTTTCGGATCGCCCATTCACTTACGGCAGTGACGTGCCTACCTGAGCCTTGGTTGTACTCACATCCGTATTACTGATTGCGCCGTTTGCGGTCACGTCGTTACGGAAGTTTGATCCGTCCACCACGGCGGACACCTGAGCTTTGACTTCGGCAACGTCAGTGTTGCTGACCGCGCGGTTATTGGTCGCGTCGCCCACCAGCACTTCGAGCTTGGCGGTTTGATTGTTGAGAACCCGACCGAATCCGTCCTGCACTCCGCTGAGATTGACGGTGATTTGGTTTGCGTTAGCAACGCTGCGCAGTGGCACAATCACTTCGTTAGGCTGGGTTCCCCGCACGGGAAGACCGACCAAACCGGTACCGCTTATCTTGCTGGCCGTTCCGGGGACGGAAACGTTTCCGGTGAATTGATAAACCAGATTGTAAGTGCCCGGATCGCCACCGCTACGGCACTCGACCGCTGCCGCCGGCCCGGTTATGGGAATGTCGAAATCGCCGGCTGCGCCATGCGTCTTGCGAGATACGGTGCGACTAAGAATGAAGGGATCAACTGTCGTGGCCACGGTCGCGGTATTGTTGGACAGAGACGGATCATCGGTTAGTGCGAACACCGTGGCGGTATTGGTTAACGTCCCGGTAGTGTTAGGTGCAGTGACCTGGATGTCGATCGTCGTACTTGCGCCACTTGGAAAAATACCGAGATCGCACACCACGGTTGTCGTACCCGAACATGTTCCCTGACTTGGGGTAGCCGATACTAATGTCGCGCCCGCCGGTAACGTGTCGGTGACCGTGACTCCGCTGGTCGTCGCCGGCATGGCGGGCGTGCCGTTGTTAGTGACAGTGATATGATAAGTTAACGTTCCGCCTGGAGAAACCGCCGCGGGCGAACCGACTTTAGTGATTGCCATGTCGGCCGGCCCGTAACAGCCGTTCAAATCCGGCGCGCCGGCCAGCGAGGACGCTCCCGAGTTCTGGCACGCGAAGTGGATCTCTTTGGCGCCGCCCGGATTGCCCACGGCATCGGTCCATACCGCATTGACACCGCCCGCCGGATCCAGGGTAACCGCTAACGAGTCGGCCAGCGTGCGATTTGCCCCGGGCACAGCCGAGCAGAACACACCAAAAGTGCAGATGCCGCCGCCGCTGGTTCCATTTCCGTGGATCGGGCCGGAGTCGAGCAAAGTCTCGGCGAATTGCGGAGCACTGCTGTAAGTCGCATTCGCGCCGGATGTGTAGGTGGCGACGGCGCCGGTCACACGGGTATGGCCCACAAACCAGATATTGTCCGCCCGATTGGGCTGCCTGGTGGTGGATTTGTAGTAAACGACGTTCACGATGCCCCGGGATCCGGCCGCGGCCCACGGGAAGAAGTACGAGCCGGAGTTGTTTTCGATGTTGGCCGGCAGCGTCCAGTGCAGGCCGCCGTCGGGCGAGGTCACAATGAGCAAATCGGTATCGTTAGGGGTTTCCACGCAGTTCGGGTTGATCTGGCAATCGCTGGCGAAGCCCAGTGGATCGTCATTGTGCCGGACCGGAAGAATTACGTGGACCTGCCCGGCATCATCGACCGCCAGGGTAGCAAAGATTTTGTCTGCGTTATCGCCGATCTTGGTGACCAGGTCGAAGGCGCCCTGCCAGGCCAGAGTTGCAGTCCAGGTGTTTCCGCCGTCAGTCGAACGTGACACCCACGCCTTGTTAAATGGTCCAATCTGCGAATAGTTGCATCCGGTTAGGGTGCTTGAAGCGACATCGTTACCCGACAACCACAACGCGTAAACTGTGCCGTTGTTCTGGTCGACAGCCACTCCGCCCGGGACGGTGTTGCAGCCGGACGCTACCAAAGCGTTCGTGTCGCTGGTGATCAGTTTGGCTTCGGAAAAAGTGTGGCCGCCGTCGGCGGATACGGTCACGTAGGCGAGCTCTTCCGGAGAAAAAGTGTGATATTCGACATATACCCGGGTGTTATCCGGGTTCCATGACTGCGCTTCCGCAATTGTCGGCCGTTTATGTGGGTAGGTTTCAATCCACGGGCGATCGGCTGCGCCCGGATGCATATCGGCAATGTCGGTATGCAGTGGCCAGGTCAGGCCACCGTCCGGACTTCGCTCGAGACAGGCGTGCAGCATGAAAGCGCCCGAGCAAAACTGCCCAAAGAATAAAGCGCCGGATGGATCGCTGGCGTTGGTGACGTCGCCGCCGCCGGTGCGCGATCCCCGGTTGGTGAAGTTCACCCCATCCAGAGACGTGGCGATCTCGCCGGGATTTTGCCACGTGACAAAGCGTAGTCCGGCGCGGATCTGAAGGGGAATAGCCAGCGATGGTTCGGTGCCGGCATTACTTCCGGGCATCGCTACCGGTGCGTGGAAACCCGGGCCGGCGCCATTGGCAGCAGTAGCCGACGCAGTCGTTTGGCGCGCGAAACTCAACATGCCGAGTGATATGCCAATGGCCGCCAGGGCAAGGGCAGAGATTATTCGAGTGGCGAAAATACCGGTCTCCAAATGGAGATATCTTTTCATATGACGCTCCTGGTTAGGCCGGGACTGGCGTGCAGTCTTGCCCTCGGCTACCCTATTGTGCCGTCCGGTCGTTAGTGGTGATTCGAATCAGCGCCTGGTAATGGACGCCCGACCAGGGCGGTAGCTCCCTTGAAATCGAGCGATCGTCGGCCCAGACTACGGCAGCGTTGCCCCTACGTTGCCCTTGGCTGCGCTCACGTCGGTGTTGCTGATGCCACCGTTCGCGGTGATGTCGTTGCGAAAATTGCTATCGTCGACCGTTAGCGATACCTGTGTCTTGACCGACGAAACGTCGGTATTGCTAACCGAACGATTACCGGTCACATCGCCGAGCAGCAGATTAAGTTGCAGGGACGTGTCAGGCATGATCTGTGACAGATTATCGGTCACGTCGCTTAATGTGACCGTGATTGTTTGGGCATCACTGACACCGGTGAGGTTGACGGTCATGGTGTTTCCATTAAACGTCGAACTTCCCGACACGCTGCCGGTGCCATCTGTTACCGTTGCGCTGCCGCTCACCACGTTGTTATTAAATGTGAATACCAACGTGTGATTGCCGTCACCGCCGCGGCATTCTAGCGCAGAGCC
>DATFCK010000481.1:0-4329 GCA_035253185.1 Chthoniobacterales bacterium
AAAACCAGGCACCGGGAGTGTGCTGGTGCGGTAAATGTTTTTGTAACCCCAGCGCGGCACGAGAAAACCCGCGCCGGCGGTGACAATCACATTTTCAGTGAGCAGCGGCCGGTATTCGAACCCGAGACTGAAATCGAGGGCAAAATCGTTGCTCGCCTTGTTGGTGAACAATACCCGCTCGGTCACTGCGGTGGTGGTGGTTCGAATATAATTAGCGTTCAGAAACGCTTTCAATTTGGGCGTTACGTCGGCATCCATTCCATATCCAAAAATGACGACGCCGGGATTAACAAAGTTTGCCTGTCCCTCGGCTTTGCTGGTGCGAAAATCGATTATCAAACTGTCACGCTGCTTAAAATTAACCGCGGTAGGTGGAAGATTGAATCCCTGATGGGCGAAAAAGCTGAACGGCCCACCGAAGAAAAACGGCCGGTCGAGCACCGTATCGAATGCGGTAGCGTGTGAATCGGTCGGATCATCATCACCGCTGGCATAAAAGAACGAGACCTTGTGACGCAACCAGTTCTTATCGATCGATAACTCCAGCGCGGCCAACTGCGCGTTGATATCAACGCGCTGGCCGGCGATTCCGTTCAGGCTGTCTTCACCGAGCACCTGATAAAGAGCGTGGTCGATGTTTAACCACCCGATGTGGCCGTCGCCCGCCCATCCCAGATAATACGCCTGGAGGTAGTGATCGCCGACCGTGCCAATCGGTGACGGCCGGGTGATGAAACCGTTCTTGTCGTAATGCCGGCTATTGTTGTCGAAGTTGGCCAGGAACGAGAGTTCGCCGGTGTAACCTTTCCAAATCAAGTCCTGGCGATAGACATTGGCCACATAGATCTGTTGCTCGCGCCGGGTGAGCTGGTTCAGATCGGAAAACGTGTCTTTTTCCAGCTGGTCGAACACCGCCAGATTGTACTGCCACCGGTTGTTGTCGTAGTTGCCAAAGATCCGCACCCCGAGGTTGGTGTCGTTGTAAATTAACCCGCGAAAATCGCTAACGAACGGCTGAATGCCGAAACGCGAGGAAATGAAATCGTAATTGTTCGACAGGTCGCGGATGTGGATCTCAGCGAACGCTTCCTGCAATGAAACGAAATTTTTATCGCGAGTGGTACCCTTCTGCACATTCGGATTCACCGCGCCGCGTTCCCTGACGTCGATATAGTTGTGGTTCTCGACCACCAGAAAACGCAATGCCCACTCTACCGGCATGAACACCGTCTCACCTTTGAACAAATCAATGCCCAGTGAGAAGTCGTTAGAAATGAAAAACTGGTCGCCGCGTCCGAAAAATTCCGAACTGTTTGGCTGCTCGGCGCTGACTCCGCTGGGGGTGGGTAATTTTCTTCCTTCAGTTTGGACAAAGTTCTCCAGGGTAAGATTGAGAAAAATATCCTGTCCGATAACCGGAATGTCCCCCTTCAATTTGCTTTGAAGATAGGGATGCCACAATTTCGGATTCTTCTGATACGGCGTCTCCGTCGAAGGATCGGCATACCGCTTCCATCGTCCAAACCCGATGAACCACCGGTTAGGCACGGGGGCGGTCGAGGGCAGAAGACTTTCTTCGGGTTCCAATTCTGCATATTCGGGATATTCCAGTTTCGGTCGCCGTGGCACGATCTCGCGCACCCCTTTTCGCGGCAGCGCCAGCGAGCGAGGCAAGGCTTCCTGCCCATATTCCGGCAGTTGCGGCAAAATTGGTGGAAACAACTCCGGGGGCGCAGTCTCCAATTCGCTTTCGCGCGCAGAGGCGCCCGGATCCGGGTTGAATTCGGACGGCGGCAAAGGTACCGATTCGTCGAACTGGTTAGTCTGAGTTACTACTGTGACCTGGCCTACCGACATCTTTTTACGCCGGCGGCGAGATTGAGACGCGACTTTTCCTGAGTTCGCGGATTCGGTAACAACGGTGACCTGCGCGTCTAACGATTGACTGGAAGGAGAGGGGGAAAGTTGCGCCTGCCCGGCCTGGTTGGATTCAGTGACCAGTTCCACCAGAGCGAGCGTTCGATGCGTCTCAGCCGGAGGTGAAAGTTCGGCTTTCGCCGAATAGTTAGGCTGAGTAGCCACTCGGCCTGGTGATGCGGTTGGCTGCGGCTCGATCAATGGTGACAGTTCAACGTTTATGGCATGGTTAGGCTCGGTAACCACTTCGACCAACGCGAAGCTGCGGTGCGGCTCAGCCGGTGGTGACAGTTCGACCCTTATCGCATGGGTTGATTCAGTGACTACGTCGACCAGCGCGATCTTCCGATTTTCCTCAGCAACCGGCGAGCTGGCGAGAGCCGGGACGTCTATCGTCGGGGCTTGAATTAAGCCGGGCAGGCCCATCAGCCCTGCCAGTAAAACGCCCCGGCGACCAGATGAGCCGGCAACCGTGACCCTTAACCAGCGCATGGGAGGGGGAGAATGCCGGAAATTCTCCTCGTATTGCAAGCTCCCAGCATAGAGAGCCTGGACGTCCATGCCCGGGCGCAAACGCCAAAACGGTCATGCCAGGCAACCGAACCTTCCATCGATCACCCTGCATTGATGGTTCGGCGTAGGCCAATCTCTTCACTTGCGGCTTGTTGCAGGCACAGCTGGCGGAGCGGATGCCGAGTGTGGCCTGGTGGGGGTGTCGCGTTCGTTATAAGCTGTTGAATCGGAGTTACTAACCATCTGCGGTAACCCGTTCACCCGCGCGGCCAATTTCACGCCAGGTTCGGAATTGCGCTTTGGGCGATTTCGCCGATAGGATTTTGGCCACTTTTCACGCGTTTCTTCTCGTGTCTGTACCTACCGATCCGGATTTTTGGGAAGATCTCCTCACCTTCATCGAGGAGGGACGCGTCATCCCAATCGTCGGTGAGGGCGTCGTTAACTTCGGCCCGGAGAACAAAAATCTCTACGATTGGTTGGCAATCGGACTCGCGGAACGGCTGCAAATTCCTCCGGACACGCTGCCGATTCACCCGACCCTGAATGACGTAGTTTGCCGGCATTTACTCCGGGGCGGCACCCGCAATGTCGTCTACACCCGTTTGCAAAGACTTCTGCGCGATCAATGTCCCGAACCGGGAGCGGCGTTGCGCGCGCTGGCGAGGATCTCGGCGTTCAACTTGTTTATTTCTACCACCTTCGATCCTTTACTCGAGAATGCATTAGACGCGCAGCGCTACGGGGGCAAACCGATGACCGAACGGCTTGCCTTCTTCCCCGAAGCCGCGTTGAAAGATCTGCCTGCTCGCAAAGCAGACTTGAATCGAGCGGCCGTCTTTCACCTCCTGGGGCAAGTATCGCCCAGCCCGGAATATGTCGTGTGGGAAGAGGACGCTCTCGAATTCGTGTGCGCATTGCATCAACACCTGCCGGTAATGGAGAAGCTGGCGCGCGATCTGAAAGAGCATGGGCTACTGGTCATTGGCCTAAACTTTTCCGATTGGCTGGTGCGGTTTTTCCTGCGGATTACAAAACAGTCGCGTTTATCCGAAGCGCGCGCGAACACCGAAGTATTAGCGGTTGGTCCCGCGGTTGGGCCTTCGGAAGGTATGGTTTTATTCTTCGGAGGCGTCAGTCGAAACATTCATGTGATCGAATGCGATCCTTCTGAGTTCGTGTTGGAACTGGAACGTCGCTGGACCGAAAAACATCCTGCGCTCGAAGGCGGCAAAGGAGAGTTTGTAGCACCGCCAGAACAGGAAATGCCGAGCGGCGCGATCTTCATGAGTTACGCGCGGGAAGACGAAGAAATCGCGCGCAAGGTCAAAGGCGGCCTGGAGCGATACGGTTGCGTAGTCTGGTATGACCGTGAACGTCTGAAGCCGGGTGGCAACTGGCATAACAACCTGGCCGATGAAGTGAAAGGTGGTTGCTCCCTGTTCCTGTCCTTGATTTCGCGCACCACCGAGGGCGCTCCCGCCGGATATTTTCATCAGGAGCGAAATTGGGCCGCGGAATGGCAGGCGATGTTTTCCGAAGGTGAGGAATTTTACGTGCCGGTGGTGATCGACGATTCTCCGGTTCCGACAAAACGCGAGCCTCGAGCGTTTCGAAACGTGCAGGTGACGCAGTTGCCGGGGGGTGAAGTGACGCCCGAGTTTGGCGAACACATGAGGCAGTTGCAGGAGAAGCGACGCACGACTCTGGCCGGGCAATGAGTCCTGTCGACAAGTTGCTCGAGCGCGAAGCTAACGCCGATCCGGAAGCGCCGTGGTTAGGCCTGCAGTCATTTTCGGAACAGACCCGGCGTTATTTTTTCGGGCGAACCTCGGAGCTGCAGGACCTGTTCGAGCGGGTGGTCCACAAACCGGTAACGGTGTTGTTCGGCCAATCCGG
>DATFCK010000482.1:0-2445 GCA_035253185.1 Chthoniobacterales bacterium
CGGGTGCTCGCCTGATAAGAGTTCAATGACGAGACTTCTATCTTCTATCTTCTATCTTCAGCGGCCGCGCCGCGCAGGAGTTGTTCGGCGGTTACGAAGCGGGGCTCGATATCTACCGGGACGTTTTTTAGTTTATCCAACACTCGTTGTACTTCCGGGCGGATGACGCCGAGACGGGTTAGCATGTCGCGGGCTTTGTCGTAGCTGCCTTCGGCTTGGATCGTCATGATGTCGCGCGTCAGTCCGGTGACGGCCTGTTTGATCTTACCCGGGACCACCGCAAATGTTCCGTCGGGCTTCACCGTGAACGCGCCGGCATCGAGCAGGTAGTTTATCTGCATCGCCTGCCCTTTCCCGTGAGCTTCGGTGATTCCGAAACGGATCGATCGGAAAGCCGATACCAAATAGGTTGTATAAAGGGGTCGCTCCAGTGACTTTGGCATGACGCCTTTGTCGATCAGCAGTTGAATGGCGAATAAGCTCGCGATGTCAGCTTTGGCTTCTTCCAATGCGCTCCCCGCTTCTTTCATTTCCTGTCTAACGGTGGTCTCGCGTCCGTTCACGGTGATGTTGTGCGGCCCGAGACCGTGCATCAGTTCGTGCACCAGGATCTGGGTGAAGAAGGCGTCGAAGTTTATGTCCTTCTGATCGGCCGGGCTGAGGGCGACTTTGGAAATCGGCACCAGGGTTTTGGCAAATTTAGCTTCCGAAACGTTTTTCAGCATGGTGCGTTTCGATCCTTTGTCGCGCGTAATTCGCTCGTCGTTAGGTAAATTGAACGCGGCGGTCTGGACGCCGTGGTTACCGTCGCCTGCCGCAAAAATCTCGTTTACCACTACGATGGGCGCGAGCCCGCCCAGTTTTGGATTCCGGTACTTCGGATCGATCGGCAGCTGGTCTTCGATCCCCTGGAGTTCCCCGGAAAGCTTCTGCAGTCTGGCCGACTCCTTCTCATCCTTCACCGTGATAAACGCTTCGAATGCGGCTTTATAATTGAACCAGCCGTCCTCGTAGACTTCGTACGGACCGATGGTGGGTTGAATCGAGCCGTTCGATTCCATCCATGCGACGTCGCTCTCATAATAATCGTTAGTCAGGAACGCCGCAGCCCGGGCGTTGAGAAATTTCTTTAACGCCGGATCGGTGGCGAGATCGGCGGCTTCGCGCAAAAGTTTGGCCGCGCTCATAAGTTCCGGCTGATATTCGACACTGTAGGGAACGATTTGGAAACCTTTGCCGTCGGCGTTTCGTTTTATCACGGTAAAGAAGCCTTTGGCGGCGGCTTGTTCATCTGCGGGTAACGAGCTGATCCATTGCTCGATTTCCTGTTTGGTGGCGTCGTTTGGATAAAATCCGGCATTGGGCGGTTTGGGCGGCGCACCGGGAACGAACGGTTTATGTCCGTCCAGTGCGGACCAGGGACCTTTGTTGATGATGAAATAATGGAGACGAGCCCGGCCTTCCGGGGTCTGGTCCCGGGCCAGATCGAGGAGCATCGATACGTTATCGCTCCAGACCTGGCGAAGAAAGATGCCGTCGATGATTTTTGAAGCCTGAATCAATTTCACCAGGACGCGGAGATCGTTAGGCGAAAGTTTGGAAATATCGTCGGTAAGATCGGTCGGGACGAATCGGCTGGCCATCTGTTCGAGCCGGGCGGTTTCGGGGGTGGAAGAAGATTCCGGTTTGGTTTCCGGCGCGGCGACGATCGAGTTGATTGCGATGAGCAGGAGAACGGGAGGAAGGAGTGCGATTTTCGGCATGAGGGTTTTGTGGAGATTAGAAAGTATCCGCCTACGCGCAAGGCTACGGCGTGACGAGCCTTCGCAGATTACGGCTCGGCAGGCAAGCCGGCGTGACTCGTGTCGCCGCGGCGGGCGGGCGGCAGCAAACGCGGCCGCCCAACGCCGAACGCCCAACGCCGAAGGACAGAAAGCAAAAGCTGACTCCGACTACGGGACTACGGGACCTAACAAGCACAAAGCGAAGAGCACGGCGCTAGGAACGAAGCGGAAAGCGGGTTGAAGCAAAGGCCGAACGCTGAACAAGGGCAAAGAGATGAGGGCAAAGCCCTAAGTATTTAACATCGCCCGGCGGAGCGGCCGATCCACCTGCCCATTCGCGTTTATTCGCGGTTAGTCATTGCTTCGAACAGGATTCCGGCTTGGCTTCGGGCCCGGCACGTTTTCGTGATTTAAAAGAAGCACATCGGGCTTAACCGCTACCGCCCACTTTCTACTTTGTCTTCGGCCAATGCCCATTGTCCTTACCGCTACCGCCGCGGCTTCTCCGGCCATGTCGCTCATCCCAGCTCGCTCCATTCTAAATTCTACTTTCTACTTTCTACATTCTACTTTGCTTCGGATGTGACAAGGCGCCGGATGATGGCTACAGTTTTCCGCATGAGATCCATCCGTCTGGGAGGAAGTCTCTCGGCCTGCTCAT
>DATFCK010000483.1:0-2785 GCA_035253185.1 Chthoniobacterales bacterium
TTTTCTCCCTCAAAAGCGCCTTACCTACTGGAAACAGGACATCGGGTTTGCCACGCATCCACCGCCCGATTTTCCACGCGAACGATCTGTCGTACCGTCGGCGCAGAACTCTACATCAACGGATGACCATCCGGTCGATGCAAAACCGGCAGGAGATTCTTGATAAATTCTTCAAGCATCGCTGCCGTTTGAGACTCAGACCGGTTAGGTCCGCCCCAGCTTTCGCTGACCGGAGATGTCACCGTCACATAGGCCCATTTTTGATTGTAGCCTTTGAGCAATCGATCCCTCAAATCGATGGCCGTACGCATCGTATGTGACGCCGTCGTATCGGTGTAACCCACAAACCAATAATAGTTCAGACTGTAGAGAACCCTGCGTTCCTGCCCCGACACTTGGATCGGCCGGTAGGTTCGCAGCTTGGTTACAGTAAGCGATTTTCCGGAATTAAGGGTTATGTCACGCTCCTGCGATGATTGCAGATTCCAGCCTTGCGCGGGCAAACATCGTTCGGGGCGATGAATGCTTGAGGTCATATCATCGCCTGACATGACAATCGACACGAAGATTTGGTCGCCTTTAGGACTTCGATAAACCTTCCGCCCGAATTCGGTATCTTTAGCGAGAACTTCAAGCTCCCGGGCCGTCACTTCGGCGTCCTCACCAAGCCAGGTTCCAACCCAAATTGGAAGTTGCAGGGAAATTCCAGCAGGGCTGTTTTTGGGACTGCTCGGTAGAACAAATATGGCGCCCAGGCCTAACAACAACGAAAGCTCGATCGCAAAAAGCCGCTTAACAATCATAATGCAGCCGTTTCCTTGGGCAGCGCAGGAGCATCAGTCGGATCGACTGAATGTTTTGGGCGAAGATTTAGTAGTTTTCCGAACAAAACCATCGCGGCTAGCGCAAACGGAAACGAAAGAAATCCCGAGATTGTGTGATAAGGCCCGCCGGCCAGATCCTGACCGAAAAATTTGCCGACCAACACGATCGAAACCAATCGTCCGGTGTTACCAATTATCGCGAACACGATAGACGCGGCAAAGATCGCAACCTTTTTCCATAGGCGATCCTGGGTCAGGTGCCCGTAGATCGCGGCCAGCATGGCAATCGCCATCAACGATCGAATACCGCTGCACCCTTCATCGATGTTGAAATTAAATGAATTGTCGGCGGCACTGATAACGGTTCCGACTGAGTTCACATGGATTCCAATAGCGTTGCAGATGGCACCCGCGGCTCCGGTTTCGATGAACTGGAGATTGGCCGTGGCCTGGGTGAGGAAATTTAACGGGACAGCAAAAAACAAAAACGCTATCGGGAAAAGAAGGATTCGGGCGATGTGCCGGCCCCATCCGTAGAGCACAATCCCGAAGATTATGAATGGAAATGCGCCTAACGCTACCCGCCCCTGCAGGCTGCGAGCGGCCACTATGAACAGGAGTATTCCGACTACGATGAACAACCAGCCCCATCGCGAACTGCCGATGGGCGCCGCTGACAATTTTTTGCGTGAGTGCCACACCAATCCGGCCACGATCAATGGAATGAGTTTGGCGTGCTCGTAGTTTATTTCCGGATTCCAGGCCTGCCACGCCCAGGTAAACGTTGAAATCGAGCCGTTCGCGAAAATTTTAACGAACCCAAAAAAATAAACCAGGGTTACGATGATTGCGCCGAGCAACACCGCGCCTAACGGATTTGAGCGAATCCAGCTGAAAAGCCAGTTCGGCCCTGATGTTAGGCTGGTTGTCCGGTCGGCCACGCCGCGAATTTAGACAGTGGCCGCTGCAACCGCAACGGTGGCGTCAGGTTTCCCGGCCATTTGCGCGTAAATCCACTGATAAGTTCTCTCCAGCCCATCGCGCAACTTTGTAGAGGGCTCCCACCCAAAAACTTTTTGGATCAGGGTGTTATCGCTGTTGCGGCCGTTCACCCCCTTCGGCGCCGAAGTATTATACCGGCGTTTTAGTTTCAGGCCGGCGATGTCTTCCGCGATATCGACCAATTGATTGATCGTGACCAATTCACTGCTGCCAAGATTAATAGGCTCCACGAAATCACTGTTCAGGATCATCTGGGTGCCTTTTACGCAATCATCGATCCACATGAAGCTGCGAGTCTGTTTCCCATCGCCCCAGATCTCGATCTCATGGTTCCCCGACAATTTCGCCTGGATCACTTTCCGGCAAATGGCCGCCGGCGCTTTTTCACGCCCGCCATCGTAAGTTCCGAAAGGCCCGTAGACGTTGTGATAGCGCGCGACCCGAGTCTCGAAACCAAAATCTTCGCGGTAATGCCGGCACATCCGTTCGGAAAAGAGTTTTTCCCAGCCGTATCCGTCTTCGGGCATCGCCGGATACGCGTCCTCTTCCTTCAATGCGGTGACGTTCGGGTCGGTTTGTTTGTCTGCGGCATAAACGCAAGCCGAGGACGCAAAGAAGAAGCGATCGACACCGGCGTCCTTACTCGCCATCAGCAGATGGGTGTTAATCAACACGCTTAACATGCAGAGCGCCTTGTTATTCTCGATGAATCCCATCCCACCCATATCGGCGGCGAGGTTGTAGACTATATCCATACCCTTAACCGCTTTTTCGCAGGCTGGTTTCTCCTGCAAATCGAGTTGATGACTCTCGGCTCCAGGAAAAACCTGATACCATTCGTCCATTGGTTTCACGTCAACCGCGCGCACGCTTTTGCCCTGACGAAGAATATCGGCAACGAGATGGCCGCCGATGAAACCGCCGGCGCCGCAGACTATAACTTTCTCAGAAGACATGTT
>DATFCK010000484.1:0-8312 GCA_035253185.1 Chthoniobacterales bacterium
ACCACCACCAGATAGGAACGGTGTTCCGCTACGCTCTGTTCATGCGCGGTATTGACCAGCTCGTTGAAACGATTCAAGGACCGGCGCAGTCGTTGGTCGGCCAGCACGCCGCTCAGGCTCGGTACCGCCAGCATCAGTACAAGCATCAAAATAAAGACCGCTAAAACGATCTCAATGAGCGTAAATCCGAAGTCGCGTCGCACAGGCAAAATTACGCTTAACAGGGCAAATCACAACACATCGGCCCCCCCAGAGCTACTTTCGCGCAAGTTGCCGCTAAAAAATCGCAAGTGACCGCCAGCAGGAGCTTTGCTGACGTGATACGGTCAAGGCCTGATTAACCAGATATCGCCTGCCGATCTATGAAGCTTCGACCCCATCGCATTGCCGGCTTAACCCTGTGGCAATTTGCGTTGTTTTGCGCTGGTCTGGCCGTGCTGGGCGTCATGATTTGGCAGGGCCTTGCCGAACAGGGGGCTCCCGATCCGTTGCGACCGCATAGCAGCCCCATGGTGGTTGCGCTCGATATCGGCATTCTGGTTTTTCGCGAAGGCCTGGAATGTATCCTGGTGCTCGCGGCTATCACCGCCAGTATGACCGGCGCCAAACAGGCCCATCGCAAACCGGTCGCTCTCGGCGCCGCGCTAGCCTTTGTGGCCACCCTCGTTACCTGGTTCATCGCCACCGCCATCATGAGCGAATTGACCGAGAGCGTTCCGGCGCTGGATCTCCAGGCCGCGACCGGGTTGCTGGCCATCCTGGTCCTGCTCGTGATCATGAACTGGTTCTTTCACAAAATCTATTGGGGAGGCTGGATCCGGGCCCATAATCGCCGCCGCAAATCGTTGCTCGAGAATGCCGATGCCGCCGAAATTTCCAAACGCGGATTATTGTGGGGTTTGATACTTCTCGGGTTCACTTCGCTTTACCGCGAAGGCTTCGAAGTGGTGCTGTTTCTGCAAAGTTACAATCTGCGTCTGGGCGGGGCGGTGGTTCTGAAAGGCGCGCTGATGGGATTAAGCCTAACCGCTGTCGTGGCAGTGCTCACTTTCGTTTTGCAACAACGGTTGCCCTATCGACGCATGCTCATCACTACCGGCGTTCTGCTCGGGGTGGTGCTGCTGGTGATGGTTGGCGAGCAAACCCAGGAAATGCAACTGGCGAACTGGGTTTCGAAAACGGAAATTCCCTGGCTAACCGATCGTATTCCAGCGTGGGTCGGAATGTGGTTCGCGGTGTTTCCTAACTGGGAAGGGTTGATCGCTCAGGCGTTAGCCGCGGTATTGGTGATCGGTTCTTACTACGGAGCGCGCCACTTCCAGGGCACTGAAGGTTTCGCGCGCCCCGAACCGGCCGCGGAACCTGCGCCCCAGGCGGCCATGACACGTTTGGAGACCGTGTCCTAACCGCCGCGTCTGCCTAACCGGATCCCGTGACTCGCACTCTGAGACGAATACTGTTCTTTGCTGGCTTGGTGCTGATGAGCGTATCGCCGGCAATGTTTGGCGGTGTCCGCCATTTCACCTTTATCTATGAGGCGCCAACCTCTGCCCCCGGCAGCGTCGAATTGGAAAATTGGTTCACCTGGAGACGGGTGGATAATGAAGACACCGATACGTTGGTGTTTCGACACGAGATTGAGTACGGCGTAACCGATCGCTTCCAGGCCAGTCTCTATTTCGCTGATTGGGTTTACGAAAGCACCGCCGACGATTCGGGCACTGTTTTCGAAGATGTCGCGCTCGAGTTGATTTACAATTTCACCAATCCGGTTCTCGATCCGGTAGGCCTGTCGGTTTATCAGGAATACAAGGGCGGCTATCGATTGTTCGAATGGGAATCAAAGGTAATCCTGCAGAAAAATATTGGACGTTGGATTCTCGCCTACAACGCCACGGTTGAAGCGGTTTGGGAAGGCGAAGACCTGGCTGAGACGGAAGGCGAGATCATTCAGTCGCTCGGCGCCAGTTACGAAATCACGCCCAGATTCTCGGTCGGCCTCGAAATGGTGCACGAGATCGTTCTCCCGGAATGGAATGACGATGAAGACATCAGAAATTTCTTTGTCGGGCCTAACGTGTCATATCGGAGAGGTCACTGGTTTGTGACCAGCAGCTTTCTCACCCAGGCTACCGACACCAGTGGCGAGCCTGATTTTCAATGGCGCACGATTTTCGGAATCGGATTCTAGTGGTCTAACCGGTATGAAGAAAATTTTCACAGTGTTCGCGGGCGCGGCTGTTATCTTGGGAGGTTGCCAGGCGTTAAATAATTATCCGCCGCCGGTCACGCCTAACATGGCCCGCGCCGGTACACATTCCGCCGGCTCGATGGAAAAGCTCGAGCACGGCCGAACGCTGTTTGCCGGCCGATGCATCGAATGTCATGTCCTGCCCGCCATTGCTCAGTATCCGGCCGAAAAATGGCCCCGGATCGTGGACTGGATGGGAGAACGCGCCAGCTTAAAACCAGCCGAGCGCGAAGCCATCGTCGCTTACGTGTTGGCGGCCCACGCAGGAACTCAGACCTCGCCCGGCAAATAACGGTCGTAGACGCGAACCTGGCGTCGCGTCTTTGGAGGAAAAAAGGGGCCAGCGGCCGCTGCTACGACGCAGAACTGCCGCCCGACCAAAACGAACAGCCACATTATTATTGAAGGTTGAGGCAACGTTTTTCACCTTAGGCGGATGATTACCCGCCCCGCTTGCTCTGCCATCCTCCTGCGGCCCATTGCCGTCGCGATTCTCTTCATTGCCGCGTTCGCGTACGGCCAACCGTCCGGCGTCGAAGGACAAAAACCGCGCACTGGCGGTGCTTCGCCCAGTCCAACTTCAATGGCTTCGCCAGCCGGGAAAACTGCGCCGCCCGGCAGCGTGGATGAAAAGTTGTTTAAGGGAATCCAGTGGCGGCAGATCGGACCTTTCCGCGGCGGTCGTGCGCTCAGCGTCGAAGGAGTCATCGGCGAACCTAACATTTACTATTTCGGCGCGGTGGCCGGTGGAGTTTGGAAAACCACTGACAGCGGCGCGAACTGGACACCGCTTTTCGACAAACAGGATATCTCATCGATCGGCGCGCTGGCAGTCGCGCAATCGGATCACAACGTAATTTACGCCGGAACCGGCGAAGCGGCCATCCGGGGTAACACCACCTACGGCACCGGCGTCTATAAATCGACCGACGCGGGCAAGACCTGGAAGAACATCGGACTCAAAGACACCCGCAACATCGGCGCGTTAATCGTCGATCCGCGCAATGCCGACGTGGTTTTGGTGGCTGCGCTCGGTCACGCATTTGGGCCTAACCAGGAGCGCGGAATTTTTCGCACCAGTGATGGCGGCAAAACCTGGTCCAAGGTTTTAAGCAAAGACGAAAACACCGGGGGCATCGACGTCGTGTTCGATCCGCATAATCCTAACATTGTGTTCGCAACGTTGTGGCAGGCGCGGCGGCAACCCTGGTTTTTCTCGAGCGGCGGCCCCGGCAGCGGCCTGTATCGATCGGAAGACAATGGCGTAACCTGGAAACGCCTCGAAGGGAACGGTCTGCCGGAAGGAATTTTGGGAAGAATCGGAGTCAGCGTGTCCGGCGCCGACCCTAACCGGGTCTATGCGATTATAGAAGCCAAGGAAGGCGGTATTTACAAGTCTGAGGACGCGGGCACGAGTTGGTCCCGGGTTAACGACGATCTGCGGTTCCGGCAGCGCGCCTGGTACTTCAGCAAAATTTACGCGGACCCCAAATCACCGGACACCGTTTACGTGCTCAACACCGGTGCCTTTCGATCGGTTGATGGCGGCAAGACATTTACGCTGCTGCCGGCGCGCCATGGTGATCACCACGGCTTGTGGATCGATCCGACCGATCCTAACCGAATTGCGAACGCCAACGACGGTGGTGCCAGTATCTCGATCGATGGCGGCAAGACCTGGACCACTCAGAATAACCAGCCGACCGCGCAATTTTATCATGTCGCGGTCGATAACGCGTTTCCGTATCACATTTACGGGGCGCAACAGGATAACTCGAACGTTTGTATCGCCAGCCGAACCGATTGGGGCGCGATCGGGCCGGCGGACTGGTATCCGGCCGGTGGCGGCGAGTGCGGTTTCGTGGTTCCCGATCCGCGCGACTGGCACATCATCTATTCAAACAACGAAGGCTTCGTCACCCGCTACGACAAAACCAAAGAGCAGGCGCGGGACATCAGCCCCTTCCCGCTCGATAATGCCGGGCACGGCGCGGAGAATTTGAAACATCGTTTTCAATGGGTATCGCCATTGATGCTGTCGCCGCACAACCCGGATGTGATCTACACCGCGGCCGAGTGCGTGTTCAAATCCGACGATGATGGACAGAGCTGGAGCCAGATCAGCGGCGATCTCACCCGTAACGATAAATCGAAGCAAAAACCGAGCGGCGGCCCCCTGACTAACGACATTACCTCGGTCGAATATTATTGTACGGTGTTCGCGTTAGCGGAATCCCCGGTGAAGGAAGGAACCCTCTGGGCCGGCACCGATGACGGCCTGGTGCATGTAACGACCGACGGCGGCCAGAAGTGGACTAATGTGACCCCGAAGATGCCGGAATGGAGCACGGTCAGCATCATCGACGCGTCACCGCATGACGCCAATACCGCCTATGTAGCGGTGGATCGCCACCGGCTCGACGACTTCAAGCCCTATATTTTCAAGACTAACGACCTGGGCAAGACATGGAGTTCAGTTGTGAACGGGATTCCTGAAGGTGCTTACGTCCGGGCCGTTCGGGTCGACCCGAAAAAGAAAGGGCTGCTATACGCCGGCACCGAGATCGGTGTTTACATGTCGTTAGACGACGGCGCGCACTGGCAACCTTTACAGTTGAATCTGCCGGTCTCCCCGATTCATGATCTGGTGGTTAAAGACGACGATCTGGTGGTCGCTACTCACGGACGTTCCTTCTGGGTGCTCGATAACGTCACCCCGCTTCGCCAGATCAATCCCGGCGCAACCGCAGCCGATGTCGTACTTTACCAGCCGCAAACTGCGCTGCGATTGCATTATCCCACCGATGTAGACCGCCGGCAGCCGGTCGGCGACAACCCACCGGCCGGAGCGATGATCGATTATTATTTCAAGACTGCTCCCAAGGATGAGGTGACCTTGGAGATTCTCGATTCGCAGGGCAAACTCGTTAGGCGAATGTCGAGCAAAGAGAAGAAGAAAGATGAGCAACCACCGGAATGGCCGGACAAACTCGAGCGGGTTAAGACCATTCCGGCGAACGAGGGCATGAACCGGTTCGCCTGGGATCTGCGTTATGAAGATCCGATCGAAATTCCGGGCGCGTTTTATTCCTGGGGCGGGCCCCGTGGTCCACTGGCGTTGCCCGGAGATTATCAGGTCAAATTAACGGTGGCAGGAAAAACGCAAACCGCGCCGTTGAAACTGGTGGTCGACCCCCGCACCAAAGGTTCCGAACCGGCGTTGCAGAAGCAATTCGCGCTCTCAATGCAGGTACACGATCGCATTGGTCAGTTGCACCAGGCGGTGAATGAAATTCGCGAGGTCAAAACCCAGATAAAAAATCTGCACCAGCGATTTTATAATGACGAGCGGCTCAAAACCGCCCTAACCGCGGCGGACGAACTCGAAAAGAGAATTTCGCCAGTGGAAGAACAACTCATCCAAGTCAACATGAAGAGCTCGGAAGCGAACCTGGCTTTCCCTAACATGTTGAACGAGCGATTCGATACCTTCAGTCACGTGGTGGAGGCCGGCGACGTCGAGCCGACCAAGCCCCAGCTGGAAGTGTTCGCGCTGCTGAGCGGCAGTTTGGATGAACAGTTAAAAAAATGGGCTGATCTTAAAGCCAATGAAGTGCCGAAAGTTGGAGAACTGATCAAACAGGCAAATCTCCCAGTGCTTATCATCAGCGAACAAAAGAAAGGCGGCGGTTAGGCCGAATTTTCCGTCTTTGCGCTACTGATTTGGACCGCCGACCACGCAAAGCATTCGACGCTGCGGAGGTGCAAACCAAACAAACGCAAAACAATTACGCAAGGGGTAAACGCACCGGTAGCGGCGATTGACCTCAATCGCCATGGCCGTTTCGGTGAACCGCCGGTACCCAAATGAAACCGCGGCTGATCGCAGTGGGAACGCTTACGCAGTAAACGCGTAGGCGCTGACCGTCGATTTCGGAGGCGTCAACTGCCCGCATAAGTATGTGTTAGCGCCAACGGCGCGTATTCAATTCGAGCCTGGGGCAACGCCCCAGGTTAGCATCAGTTCACGGAGGTCAGCGCTGTAAGCGCGATTCCACGATTAAACACACAAAGTTCATTAAGGAAGTCCGATTGAATCGCGCCTTCAGCGCTCTCGCCCAAACTACTTCAATACCTGGGGCGCTGCCCCAGGCTATGGTTGATTCGCGCGTTTGGCGCTGAACCCGTACCTGTATAAAACAGTCAGTCCCCCTCAAAGCAGATGAGCGAAATACACCAGCTTGGTCGCTAACTTTTGTCCACGCTGTACTTGCCGGGCCCTACGAAAAGCAAACAAAGAAGCAGAATGGCCATTTCCAGCGCCGGCAGTCGCCCATAAAAGCCTTCCCGGGACCAGACGGCGATGAGATGAACCAGACTAACGACTAACGCCAGCAGTACGCCTACCCGGAAGAATAATCCCAGCACCATCAGCACTCCGCCGACGCAGCCAAACAGCGCACCGATAAAGCCCCAGAACTTGTAATGGCCGCCGAAGTCCAGGTGTCGCATGGCCGAACCGAATCGTTCCCAGCTTCCCTGTCCGTGCCACAAGACCGGGGCGATCAGGATTATCAGGATGAGACCGATGCTGGCGCGGAATAAGAGCAGGCCGGTCTCGCGATATTTGCTAAGAAACTGCAATGCAGCCATTGGCGCGCACTGTGACGGAGTGGCGGGAGGATTTCAATCTTTAGGTGACGGCACAGGCTTTGTCTGGGAGCGCAGGCGCCTCGCCTGCTTCTGCGCACCGCCTCGCCGCGCAGGCTCCGAGCATTCCTGCAAAGGAAGGAGGTGTTGCCGGCGAGGGCGCCGGCACCGAGACGGGGGCGTCTGCGCTCCCCAGAGAAAACCGGTGCTAATCAACCGCCGGGTGACTAGATTGAATCGCGATGACAAAAATCGACAAAGCCGTTCTGCTGGCCGCTGGAAAAGGCACGCGGATGCGCGAGCTAACGGCTGATTTGCCGAAGCCGATGATCAAAGTCCGGAATAAACCGGTGTTGCTGCATATCATCGAAGGACTTCAGAGCGCCGGGATCAAAGATTTCCTGATTGTGATCGGTTACCGCGGGGATGTGGTAAAAGAATATTTCGGCGATGGCACCTGTTTTGGTCTGCGGATTAAGTACGTCACTCAGATGGTTCAGGATGGCACCGGACGCGTCGTCGATCTGGCGCGTGAGTTCGTTTGCCAGGGCCCGTTTGTATTGAGCTATGGCGACATCCTGGTGGATGCGGTGAACTACCGCCAGCTGGTTAGTCTGCCGGATGATGTTGCGGCGATCGTTAGCGTGAAGAAGAATGAAGATGTCAGCAAGGGGGGAGCCGTTTTCTTTAACGATAACTTCGAGTTGATCGATCTTCGCGAAAAACCGAAACCGGGCGAACCAACCAGCCCTTGGTACAACGCCGGCATTTATGCGTTCCGGCCTAACATCTTCGAATATACCGCGCGACTTCAGCCATCGCCCCGTGGCGAATACGAATTAACCGACGCCATTCGCGAGCTGGCGCAATCGGGGCAGAAGGTGAAAGGTTTGGAACTAACCGGCCATTGGGCGGATGTTCGCGATCCGGAGATTCTGGCCGAACTGAACCGGAGCGCCTAACGGAGGGACGAGCTTGTCTCGTCCCATTAATTACCTGGCAGCGCTGGAAAAATAGTGGGACGAGACGAGCTCGTCCCTCCGTGTAATTGCAGCCGTCGCCCTTGCCCTGAATTCGGCGTTCGGCGTTCGGCGTTGCGGCCGCGGCCCGCGGCCGGTCAGGGCGTTTCTTCCACCGGCTCGCCGTCGAGCGGTTCTTCGCCGATTTCCTCCTCGATTTCGCGACGCCATTCGCGTGACAGCCACGGCCGCAGAAATCCGTAGAGCAAATAGGCGAGGAACAATACTGCGGGCATCCATTCGTAATTCATGCCGGTGAACACCAGGATCCCCGCGATCGCGATGAACCGCGGAATGGAGCGCTTCGTTTTCCAGTTCACTGCTTTAAAGCTCGGATATTGCACCCGGCTGAACATCATGAACGACAAAAACAACATCAACGGGGGCAACAC
>DATFCK010000485.1:0-5813 GCA_035253185.1 Chthoniobacterales bacterium
TCGGCCTGGGGAACCTGGAACAATCGAGAAATGTGCTGGATTCAATCGAGAACAAGAACGATATCGATTATCAGGGCGCCAGGCTCTGGCTGTACTTAATGGAAAGAGATTGCCGCGGAGCCAAGGCTTTCGCCGCGAACGTGCCTAACGAGATGAAGGAAGGGGCGAACTTCTGGTTCATCCTGGCGACAGTGGCTCATATGGATGGGGACGTTAACGAGGAGCGCAAGGCCTACCTCGAGGGGAAACGCCTGATCCAGCTCGCCCTCGGAACAAGGCCTGATGATCCGGTTTTGTGGGGCGACCTGGCGTTGGCCGAGGCTGGCCTCGGAAAACACGAAGAGGCACTGCGTTATGCGCGTCGTGCCTGCGAAATGCTTCCGCCAAGTGTTGACGCTGTAGCCGGGCCCGCATTGGAAATGCGCCTCGCCGAGGTCCTGGCGGTGGTCGGCGACCGCGACGGCGCTTTGGATATGTTGAGCAAACTGGCGAACCTGCCGCTGAGCTTCATTAACTACGGCGACCTTAAATTCAATCCGATGTGGGACGATCTTCGAACCGATCCGCGCTTCCATCGAATCCTGGCCGAGTCACGCCGTCGTTTGGCAGCCACCGGTGGGCCGATGTCCCCTCTTTCCGTCCGCTTCGCCAACGGACAAATCACGCCGTAGCTATAACGTAAGGCGGATTACTAGAACTTCTCGACGAAGTCGCTATCCAGTCAGCGAAGCGTACGTTGTTAAAAAATACAGACACGCCCCGGTCCGAACATTCGCGTCACGGTGGTTGGAAGGCCGAAATGCTTGGCAACCGTGCGGATGGAATAGAATGAGCGACCGGTCGATCTGCGATCAGCTGCCGCCGCTCGCCTCAATAAGTGAAGTGTGATGGCTGCCTTCTCTTTGCGTGCACGGAACCAATCGCTCCCAGGTCGAGCGACGCCAAACTGGGCAGGCGATCGTTCATCGCATCGAAAAAGGCCGCCATCAGTCCTTACTACGGCATTCATCAACCAGGGTTTGAGGCGCCATTCATTCATTTTTCCGAGGCGGGGCCACCCAGCCAGGGTGAACCGAACTTTCACCGCGAAACGCCGTATCCAGATCTCGAGGACCTGGTTCGGCGTGAAACCATTTTGCGAATCTGCCTGTGATCGGTATTCACGTTTGTTTGAACCAAGCGACCGCCCATCTGATCTGCCGGCCTACCGAACCGCCCTAACCGATCTTGGTCGGTCCATGATTGATGACGGGACCCGCCTTTCTGACGAACGTCCGGAGATTTTGCTGGACGCCGGGTACACGTATTTTGGCCAGTTCCTCGCTCACGACCTGACCAAGGATACCAGCTCGGTGGAGGACGCCTGGCAAAGTTCGCCGCAGGAATTGCCGAATCTACAAACCCCCAGGCTCGATCTCAACGTTCTATACGGAGCTGGACCGGACGCTTCCCCGGAGTTGTATGAACGTGATGGAGTTCGGCTGAAGGTTGGCGCGGCTGGCACCGCGACAAAACATTTCGACGTTTGCGTCGGGCAAAATGGAACCCGGATGCTCGCCGACGACCGAGGTGCTGAAAACATGGTCTTGCGGCAGATGACCGCCGCGTTCGCTCGATTGCATAATTTCGCGGTGGATCAGTTCGAGCCCGATAACCACGATTCAGAAGTCGTTTTCGCACGGGCGCGATCGCATACCTGCCGGCAATTCCAATATTTGGTGGTGCACGATTATTTGCAAAGCGTGCTCGATCCGAAGATTTACCAGCGGATCTTTATTGCCGGTGAAGCTGAAGTGAAGTGGCATTCCTTTTCCATTCCCATCGAGTTTTCCGCTGCCGCGATGCGGTTCGGGCACGCCATGGTTCGGCCGAACTATTTGTTCAGCTTTGGAAACGAATTATTCCTTGAGCAAATACTTGGAAAGACAGCTGATCGCGGATCGTTGGATGATCATCACAAGATCAGTTGGGGCCTGTTTTTTCAAGGGGCCGGGCCCGAAGCTACCCTAACGAGCAGACCGATCGATACACGTCTTGCGCCGGCATTTCAGGATCTGCCGCCAGATCTTATTGGAACGCCTGAACCGAAGTGTCCGTTCGCTCGATTGGCGGGACATCCCTCACAACTGGCGGTGCGGACACTTCTGCGAGGAGCCGGTCTTCGATTGGCCTCAGGCCAAGCCGCAGCTCAAGCCTGCGATGAAGAGCTGTTGACTGAAGAAGAGTTGACTACAAACAGTCTGGGGAATGAAACAGCACCGGGACAAATATTGCGCGAACGCGGCCTAACCGATAAGACGCCGCTTTGGTACTACATTCTGAAGGAATCCGAAGTCCGCCAAAATGGCAATCGGCTTGGTGCGATCGGCAGTCGCATCGTAGGTGAAACGATTCATGCCGCCCTGCTGGCGGATGGCGAATCGATCCTGAACGAGCCGGCGGGAAGTCCTCCGATATGGAAACTGCCCGACGGCTCAATTCGTATTTACCGGTTCTCCGAACTTTTCCGGCTGATCGATCTACTTTAATACCGCTTGTGGCGCTCCCAACGGGACCGAGTGTAGTGGCGCAGGCCCGGTCAACATCTCAAATCCATAAGGCTGCCATGCTCCGATCCAGTATCTGAGCGGATCGATGTGTGAAGCCGGTGTCGCCTCGGGCGGCAACACGAACACGACCAGACGATCTCTTTCCTGGGTGCTCGGGCCTACGCAGATGACTTCGACGTCATCAGGAAGATTGATGTTCCCTTCGCGCTTCAAGAGCCGATGTGCGGCCTTGCGATCTTTCAACACGGCTGAACGCACATCCGGGTCGGTTAACGTTTTTTCAAGAAATGCGGCGGCGGCTTCTCTCCTGTCCTTTTTTGATTTCCAATCTCGATTCATGGTGGGTTTCCAGTAGGGTTGGGGTTTTTTACTGCTGATTGCTGTCTGAGATTGGCTACGTTTGCAGCTAACTCAGAAACAATTTTTTGAAATTCGACAGAATCGGTTAGGCCATCAAACCGCGGATCCGACTGAATCGACCGATAATCGATGTATCCGGCCGCGATGCTGGCTTTCAAATACGCCAGTGCGGGACCTGCATTTCCTTGCATCGCGCGATTGGCTGCCAAACGATACAGGATTTCCGGGTGCTTCGGTGATTTGACTAATTCAGCTTCATCATGCGCGATACATCGCCGTAGAAGATCGTTTGCGGCGTTCGCGTCGCCGAGTCCCATTTTCGATCTGGCCAGACCTGACATGCCACCGATCTTTCCGTATTGCTCAGCCGACACGCCGTTAGGGTCGGCCTTTAGGATCTCGGAATAAAGGTCCTGCGCCTTGGAAAAGTTGCGGGCGAATAATTCAAGCTGGGCGCCAAACCACCGCGTGTTGTGGAAACCGGAGTATTCCCCCACCCGCTGATTGAACAAGATCCGCGCCTCATCGAGTCGGCCCTGGAGCAGTTTCAAGTGGCACAGCCCAAGCCAGCCATCTGGCAGGTCCGGCTTGAAACTTGAGGCCTTCTGATAGGCGGCTGCGGCTTTCTCGTCCTCGGCGAGTAATGCCCATGCATCGCCCACGAGCGCATCATAGTCGCCGTGCTGCTCCTGACTGGCCTTGGCTTTCGCAAACCATTGGATCGATTTATCTGGCCGGCCTAACTCTTTCCACAAGTAGGCAATTTGCCCAAGAACTCGCTCGGTCGGATCGCTCAACTCCAGCGCACGAAAGCCGTGGTCGAGTGCTTCGTCGAAATGTCCACCGAGAATGTCGAGCGCACAAAGCGCGCGGTGCCCGTTCGAATCGTCAGGGGAGATTTCCAGCGCTTCCCGCGCGGTAGCATAAGCTCGGTCGATAAGAGCAGCATCGGCGGCAAGGAAATTTTTTCCCGTTAGGGCAAGCACCAGGTATGACCGAGCCAGCGTCGATCGTGGCGCTGCCGCAATGGCGTTTTCAAAACAACCAATGGCGCGATTTATGTCGGCCAGGGTGCGACGTTCAAGGAGCAACCGCCCGGCCTGATAATATGCGCGAGCCGTTGCATCGGTTAACGCCGGATCCGTCTTGCGATCTGGAGGAATCTCTGAATTATCGAGGATACGATAAACAGAAGTGCTAACGTCGGATGTGCTGACCAACTGCACCACGTCCTCGGCATTTCCGGTTTGGGTTGTCCAAGCGTGAAATGCTCCCGAACCGTTAGCCGGCACAAACCGCATCGAGAATCGCGTGTGACCGCCCGACCTGCGATACATTCCCACCAGAGCTACCCGGCAATGGGTTCCTTCAAGGGCGGACTTTATCTCAGTCGAAGTTCCGGTGCCGGTCCAATTGGCAGCAGGTTGCGCGATCGCTTGTACCTCTACCGGTCCCAGCAAACTCATTTTATGACGCAGGGAATCGGCAACTTTCGAAGTTAGGGCGAAGTCCGGGCTGCCGTCATCAAGATTGAGAAACGGCAACACGGCTATCGAATGTGCGGCCAGCTGCTCGGTTCGGACCTTTTTGCCGAGTCGCAAATTGTCGAATTGCCAGACAATCGCTGCACAGGCGAGACCTATGCATGCGCACAGGCTGCCCGCCAAAGCACGATTGTGTCGCGCCCATCTCCAGAGCCGGGTTGGCCGGGATAGTGGGCGCGCAACGATGGGTCGATCCTCGACCCAGGATTGAATGTCGGCGGCCAGGGCTGCGGCCGACGGGTAACGACGCGCGGGATCGCGGTCGAGGCAACGCGAACAAATAGTTTCCAAATCTCGCGGTGCATTCGACATCAACGCTCGCAATTTTGGCGCCGGCTTGTCCGTAGCCTGACGGATCACATCGAGGGCGTGTTCCCCCAGAAAAGGAGGACGTCCGCTCAGCAACTCGAAGAAAATGGCGCCGAGACTGTAGATATCGACGGCGGCGTTCTGTTTCGACGCGCTGCTCTGTGCTTGTTCGGGCGCGATGTATCCAGGAGTTCCAAAAACCGTTAGGGTGCAGGTTAAATCACCGCCCCGATCAAGCCACTTGGCCAGACCAAAATCAGCAACCATTGGATCGCCGGCGCCATCCAGCAGAATGTTACCGGGTTTTAGGTCGCGATGGATAACGCCATTTTGATGCGCGAAGTGAATTGCGCGCGTAACCTTCACCAGGAGTTCGGCCGATCGTCTGAACTGGTTGGCGAATTGTCCCTTGATATTTTGCAAGCTGCCACCGGCAGCGAGCTTCATACTGAAATAAGGCAGACTGTCCTCGGTAATCCCAACATCGTAAATCGGCAGGATATTCGGATGCTCCAGGCTCGCCGCGGCTTGTGCTTCTCTCTGGAACCGCGCGAGCGTTTCTTGAGAATCACTGTGGTAGGTCAGTACCCGTTTCAATGCGACGATTCGCTGAGAAGGAAGATGGCGCGCCCGATATACAACGCCCATGCCACCGCGCGCGATCTCCTCGATAATTTGATAATTACCAAGGCGCCAATCGCGATCGGGAACATCGACTTCGTCCAGCCTCAATTCGAACGACAGCTCGTCCAGATGATCGCCGTCAAGCGAGGTTTCAACGAGGCACTTTGCGCACAGCCCGGCTCCAACGCGAGCTACTGATCCGCAGGCGCATTGGTTCGACGAATCTATATACCCGGTCGGGAAGTCCGTTAGTCCGTCGAACTGCACGGCGTTATTGATCGCTGGCCAGAACAGCGCAGAGGTGACGGACTTCATCATCGAGGTCCGCGGGATTATTCAGCGTTTCCAAAACTTCTTCGCGCAAGATAGTCCGGAAGCGCGAACGCAAATCATGCAACAGCCTTTTAATCACCTGTTCCGATACCCC